>CAZKTB010000257.1:0-1966 GCA_964555485.1 uncultured Thiopseudomonas sp.
GCATGGTCAGCATGCCGCCGGTATAGCTGCCGGGTAGCAGCCGGGTATCGTTGTGCATGACAACCGGCAAGGATGGCTGCAGGGTACCCAGCTGCAAGCGGCTGTTTGACAGCCTGGCTTTCAGGGTGAGGCCTGCCTTACCATAGCTGCTGACCGGCTTGCCGTTGCTTTTCAGGGGCAGCATGCCAATGCCGCCACCACCGTTGGCACCGTTGACGCGACCCTTGCCCGAATCCAGCCGGATGCCGGCCAGGGCCATGGCATCAAGGCCAAAGCCCACAACGCCCTGCGTATAACCGGACTGGAACCTGCCGATGAAGCCCTGGGCCCAGACCTCGCCATGACTCACCGGTGCCCCGTTTTGACGGTAGTCCCGGTTCAGGTACATGTTGCGCAGCTCAAGCGTGGCCTGGCTGTCTTCGGCAAAGCCGGCCTGTGCTGCGCTGTTGAAGCCGCAGCCTGCAGCCACAACCATGGCCTGGATGACAGTACGATAGATCTTGTTATTCATGTTTGCTGGCACCTTCAGTTCGGGTCTGGCTGTGCGGTTCCGATACCTGTCATGGAGCGGATGAACTGCGCCATGTAGCGACCCCGCTCATGGCTGGCCCGCTCGGAAGTATCAGTGACGGAAAACACCCAGGCGCCGATGAATGCCAAAGGCATGGAGAACAGGGCCGGATTGGAATACGGGAAAATCGCCTGCCCATGCTCCAGCAGGTTGACCCAGACCACCGGGCTCAGCACCAGCAGAAGTACCGCAGACAACAAGCCGGTTACGCTGCCGGCAATGGCACCGCGTGTGGTAAGCCCCTTCCAGAACATGGACAGAACCAGTACCGGGAAGTTGGCCGAGGCCGCTATTGCAAGCACCAGGCCGGACAGGAAAGCGATATTCTGCGACTCGAACAGCAAACCCAGCACAACCGCCAGCACGCCAATGCAAAGCGTGGCAATGCGGGACATCCTCATTTCCTCTTTTTCGCTGCACTGCCCTTTCTTGATCACACGGGCATAGAGGTCATGGGCAACCGCCGAGGCGCCTGAAAGCGCCAGTCCGGCCACCACCGCCAGAATCGTTGCAAAAGCCACAGCCGAAATGAAGCCCAGGAACAGGTTGCCGCCGATGGCCTGCGCCAGATGCACAGCCACCATGTTGCCGCCACCAATGATTGCACCACCTGCATCACGGTAATCAGGGCTGGTGCCAACAATCACGATAGCACCGAAGCCGATCACAATGAGCAGCAGGTAGAAGTAGCTGATGAAGCCGCTGGCATACAGCACGCTCTTGCGGGCTTCATTGGCGTCCTTTACGGTGAAGAAGCGCATCAGGATATGGGGCAGTCCGGCGGTACCGAACAGCATGCCTACCGCCAGCGAGATGGCTTCGACCGGGCTGGTCATCAGCCCGCCGGGCGCCATGATCGCCAGGCCCTTGGCATGCACTTCCACGGCACCGGCAAACATCGCCTCGGCACTGAAGTTGAAGTGCTTGAACACCATGAAAGTCATGAAGGTGGTGCCGGACAACAGCAAAACCGCCTTGATGATCTGCACCCAGGTGGTCGCCAGCATGCCGCCAAAGGTGACATACAGCATCATCAGCACACCCACCAGCACCACCGCCTGAAAGTATGAAATCCCGAACAGCAGCTCGATCAGTTTGCCGGCGCCGACCATCTGCGCCATCAGGTACAGCAGGGCAACCACCAGGGTACTGAAGGCTGCAGCAATACGGATGGGTGCTTCTTCCAGCCGGTAGGAAACCACATCGGCAAAGGTGTATTTGCCCAGGTTGCGCAGCCGTTCGGCGATCAGGAAAAGGATCACCGGCCAGGCGGCAACGATACCTAGCGAGTAGTACAGGCCGTCATAGCCGGCCATGAAAATCATGGCCGAAATGCCGAGAAATGAAGCTGCACTGACCATGTCGCCGGCAATCGCCAGTCCGTTTTGCAGCCCG
>CAZKTB010000258.1:0-1963 GCA_964555485.1 uncultured Thiopseudomonas sp.
AGGGTGGGCGACTCCCAGTTGTCCTCGACAAAACGGATGTCGTGCACCAGCGGATCAATGCCGATGTGGCGCAGCGACTCCAGGTACAGCTCCTGGATGTTGTCGGGGTTGGGCTTGAGCACTACCTGAAACTGGTAGTAGTGCTGCAGGCGGTTGGGGTTGTCGCCGTAGCGGCCGTCGGTTGGACGACGGGACGGCTGTACATAGGCGGAGTTCCAGGTTTCTGGACCGATGGCACGCAGGAAAGTGGCGGTATGGAAAGTACCGGCACCCATTTCCATGTCGTAAGGCTGCAGCACCACACAGCCCTGCTCCGCCCAGAAGCTCTGCAGGGCGAGGATCAGATCCTGAAAGGTGCGCATGGCGGGGTTGGTCTGGTTCACGTTGTTGACCCGTAGAAAAGGATTGGCAGAAAAACGCCAAGTATAGCCTAGTTTTGCTGCCGACCGAAGAATGGCAGGCAGCAACAGTGCGGCCTGCGGGCCTTGGAGTGACCGGCAGGCGAAAACTGTATGACGGAAAGGAAACTTCAGCTGACTGACGCAGGCAAAAAAGCGGACCGGTTGCGTGACAGATCAGTCGTCGCTTTGCTTTTTCAGCTTGGGATTCGGGAAAAACTGCATGGGCTTGGCAGCTTTTTTCACCTTGGGCTTGTCCTGGGTGACCCGGGTCGGCAGCTCCAGCGGGACCGACTGGCCAAACTCATTGAGCGAGTCGGCAAAGCCGCAGCGGATGCAGTCACGGAACTGGGTGCCGTCAACGGTCCACATGCGAATGGTGTCCATCGCCTCGCAAGCCGGACATACGGCGCTGGCAATGAACTGTTTTTTAATGGGCTGTTCGGTGGTTTCAGTAGAAGTCATGGCACTCTCTTGCTTGGGCAGCAGCTGCCTCTGTATTGGTGAATAGGCTCTGATTTGATCATTTCACCGGCCATTGTCAGCCATCAACTGCTTTTTTGTTGTTGATCGCACGACCGGTTTCCCTGCCATCACCTCTGTTTGATGATGGCAGGGAAGGAAAATCAGGCTGCCAGTCCGCTATGGCGCAGCAGGGCATCGATCTGCGGCTCGCGGCCACGGAACTCGACAAACAGCTGCAGCGGCTCGTAGGCACCGCCATTGGCCAGAATGCTGTCACGGAAGGCACGGCCGGTTTGCGGGTTGAGCACGCCCTCTTCCTCGAAACGCGAGAAGGCATCCGCCGACAGCACCTCGGCCCACTTGTAGCTGTAGTAACCGGCTGCATAGCCACCGGCAAAGATGTGACCGAAGCTGTTGGCAAAACGGTTCCAGGCCGGCGGCGTCATCACCGCCACCCGGCTGCGCACGTCATCCAATACTTCCAGCACACTGCGGCCCTGACCCTGCTGGCTGTGCAGTTCGAAATCGAACAGCGAGAACTCCAGCTGACGCACCATCATCATGCCGGACTGGAAATTACGGGCGGCCAGCATGCGCTCGAGCATCTCGGCCGGCAGTGGTTCATTGGTTTCCCAGTGACCGGCAATCAGCGCCAGCCCATCCTGTTCCCAGCACCAGTTTTCCATGAACTGGCTAGGCAGCTCGACCGCATACCAGGCCCCGCCATTAATGCCGGACCCGCCCAGATGTTCGACGCGGGTCAGCATGTGGTGCAGACCGTGGCCGAACTCGTGGAACAATGTGGTGACTTCATCGTGGGTCAGCAGTGCCGGCTGGTCGCCGACGGCAGGGGTGAAGTTGCAGATCAAGTAGGCTACGGGCAGTACCAGTTCATTCTTGCAATTGCGGAACTGGTCACGGGCACCATTCATCCAGGCACCGCCACGCTTGTTGCTGCGGGCATAGAGGTCGAAATAGAAGCGGCCAACGGTCTGGCCGTTTTCCTGCACCCTGAACAGGCGCACATCCGGATGCCAGCCTTCGAATTCCTGTTCTTCGCTGATTTCGATACCGAACAGGCGCTGCACAATCTGGAACAT
>CAZKTB010000259.1:0-1962 GCA_964555485.1 uncultured Thiopseudomonas sp.
TGGAAGGCGCGCGCAGTGCCGGAACGCAGCAGGTGATCGCCCGCAAGCAGGCGGCTTTGCAAACGACGATACAGGATGTGTTGTGTGCCGACGGAATCATCCTGTTCACGCCGGAAAACCTTGGCTACATGAGTGGTGCGCTGAAGGACTTCTTTGACCGTGTCTATTATCCGGTGCTGGAGCAGAAGCAGGGTTTGCCCTGTGCCGTGGTGATACGTGCCGGCCATGACGGTACAGGCACGCAACGAGCGATTGACGGCATCCTGACCGGCTTGCGCTGGCAACAGGTGCAGGAAGCCATGGTTTGTCGCGGAGTCTGGCAGGACGGTTTTCTGGAGCAATGCCACGAGCTGGGCCAGGCTTTTGCCGCCGGACTGGACGCGGGTATTTTCTAAGCGAAGCAGGACTTTGACAGGCTATTGCCCAGGCTGAAGCAGCACCTGTGAAAGACAGCCTTCAGCACTCTTCCTGCTGTGGCATGGCTTCGAGCCGGTAACTGAACTGCGGCCAGCTGGCACAGGCGTCATCCAGTATCTGCCGGCATTGCTGCCAGGCTGCGGCATCCAGCTGCTGCACCTGCCCGCCATCGATGGTCAGGCACAGTGGCATCTGCTGTTGTTCCAGCCATTCGTTGAACGAATCCCAGAGCGCATCCCAGTTGAAACCAAAGCCTTCGCCGAACTTGCAGTAAGTGGCAAACGCCTGCAGCAGGGCCGGCTTGTCTGCCGTTTCAGGCAACAATAGCGTGCCGGTGGTCATGGTTGCAGCTCCAGCCGGATGAACGAGCGATAATGGTCTTCGGTGTAATACCAGATCTCCGGCGGGTTGCCGCCGGTCACCACACGTCTGGTGCTGCGATCATCAGCGCCAGGTGTGGGCACTGTGTATTCGCGGTAATAGCCGGGCTGCTGTTGTGGCAGCAGGCGCTCGCGGTTATGGAAGATGCCGTTGTCCTGGCGGTACGGGTAGGGCCCGCCCTGCAGGATCAGTTGCAAGGTGTGCTGCAGCTGGGGGTTATCCGCGTGCGGGCTGCCGGGCAGCAGCGGGCCTGTAGCGACCTGTACTTGCTGTTGCGCTTCTGTTGCACCCTGCATCGAATAAAAGGGTGTGACGCTCTTGAGCAGGATGAAACTGGCCAGTATCAGGGCGGCCAGCATCAACACCAGCCGCCACAGGCGCTGCAACGGTCCGCCGGCTGGCTGTGCGCTGTCTGCAGCTTCCATGACTGTGCCGCCGGCCAGCTGTACATTCTGCGCCTGCCAGCGTCCTTTTTGGTCCTGTTTCAGTTCGAAGACGACTTCCAGTCCGGTGCGTGGCCGGATACTTTCGTCCAGCTGGCTGATGTGCACGAAAACATCATCCTCACCCGGGCGGGCGATGAAACCATAGCCCTTGCTGTTGTTCCAGTGTTTGATATGGCCTTGATGGCGGGTCATGGTTGTTTTTCCGTTTATGCTGCAGTGCCTGTTGTCGCCTGGCCTGCTGTTGCTTATGGACAGGTTTTCAATGTTGTAGCTTATCAGCCCTTTACACAAACTATCTGACGCAAGGTGTGTACGATTTCCACCAGGTCCTTCTGGGCCGCCATCACTGCTTCGATATCCTTGTAGGCACCAGGCGTTTCATCCAGTACCGAGTGATCCTTGCGACACTCGACATGGGCGGTGGCTTGGCGGTGGTCATCCAGGGTGAAGGTTTTCTTCGCCTGGTTGCGACTCATGATGCGGCCGGCACCATGGCTGCAGGAGTGAAAGCTGTCGGCATTGCCCAGCCCGCGCACGATGAAGCTTTTCGCACCCATGGAGCCGGGGATGATGCCCAGCTGACCACGTCTGGCTGATACCGCACCCTTGCGCGTGACCCAGACCTGCTGGCCGAAATGCTCTTCCTTTTGCACATAGTTGTGATGGCAGTTGACCGCTTCCTGCACGCTGGTGAAGGGAGTGTCGATCTCGTCGGCCA
>CAZKTB010000260.1:0-1955 GCA_964555485.1 uncultured Thiopseudomonas sp.
TGGCCGACGAGATCGACACTCCCTTCACCAGCGTGCAGGAAGCGGTCAACTGCCACCACAACTATATGCAGAAGGAAGAACACTTCGGCCAGCAGGTCTGGGTCACCCGCAAGGGTGCAGTCTCAGCCAGGCGCGGCCAGCTGGGCATCATTCCCGGCTCCATGGGCGCAAAGAGCTTCATCGTGCGCGGGCTGGGCAATGCCGACAGTTTCCACTCCTGCAGCCATGGTGCCGGCCGCATCATGAGCCGCAACCAGGCGAAGAAAACCTTCACCCTGGATGACCATCGCCAGGCCACCGCCCATGTCGAGTGCCGCAAGGACCATTCGGTACTGGATGAAACCCCCGGTGCCTACAAGGATATCGAGGCGGTGATGGCGGCACAGAAGGACCTGGTGGAAATCGTACACACCTTGCGGCAGATCGTCTGCGTGAAGGGTTAACGGGTTACGATATTGTAAACTGCCCCACATACGACAACAGACACTGTATACAAACGGAAAAAACCATGACCCGTCACCAAGGCCATATCAAACACTGGAACAGCAGCAAGGGCTACGGTTTTATCGCCCGTCAGGATGAAGATGATGTTTTCGTGCACATCAGCCAGCTGGAGGAAAGCATCCGGCCACGTACCGGGCTGGAAGTTGTCTTCGAACTGAAACAGGACCAGAAAGGACGCTGGCAGGCGCAGAATGTGCAGCTTGTCGGCGGCACAGCCATGGAAGCTGCAGACGGCTCAAAGCCAGCCGGTGGCCCGCTGCAGCGCCTGTGGCGACTAGTGTTGATGCTGGCCGCCCTGATCCTGGCCAGCTTCATCCTGCTCAAGAGCGTCACACCCTTTTATTCGATGCAGGGGGCAACAGAAGCGCAGCAGCAAGTGCCAGCCGCTACAGGTCCGCTATTACCCGGCAGCCCGCATGCGGACAACCCCCAGCTGCAGCATACCTTGCAACTGATCCTGCAGGGCGGCCCCTATCCGTATCGTCAGGACAATGGCATCTTCCATAACCGCGAACGCCTGCTGCCACAAAAGCAGCCCGGCTATTACCGTGAATACACCGTACCCACACCAGGCGCCAGCGACCGCAGCACCAGACGTGTGGTTACCGGCGGCAACCCGCCCGAGATCTGGTACTACACCGAAGACCACTACCGCTCGTTCATCCGGCTGGAGCTGCGGCCATGACCGCCGGCACCTTGCTACTGCCGAAAATGGCAGACAAGCCCGCCCTGCTGCAGGCGTTTGCCGCCCACTGCAGATTCGGTGAAGGTTTTGGTTTCAACTGGGATGCGCTCTGGGATTCGTTCAATGACTGGCTGGAGCAGCAACAGATGCCGCTGTGCCTGATCATCAACGGCGCACAGGTGCAGCAGCTGGATGCCGCAGCCTGGCAGCAATGCCGGCAGATACTGGATGACGCCTGTGCCAGCTGGCCGCAGTTCAGTTACCGGCTCGAAGCCATGCCACAGCAGGAACAGGGCTGAAGGCTGTCTCCCCTCAAGTCTGAAGTAGCCTTTGCTTTAACGGATGCGGACAGGACAGCAGCCTGGCTCCACCTAGAAAATACCCGCGTCCAGTCCGGCGGCAAATGCCTGGCCCAGCTCGTGACACTGTTCCAGAAAACCGTCCTGCCAGACACCACGACAGACCATGGCTTCCTGCACCTGCTGCCAGCGCAAACCGGTCAGGATGCCGTCAATCGCCCGTTGCGTACCTGTACCGTCATGGCCGGCGCGTATCACCACGGCACAGGGCAAACCCTGCTTCTGCTCCAGCACCGGATAGTAGACACGGTCAAAGAAGTCCTTCAGCGCACCGCTCATGTAGCCAAGGTTTTCCGGCGTAAACAGGATGATTCCGTCGGCGCACAACACATCCTGTACCGTCGTTTGCAAGGCCGCCTGCTTGCGGGCGATCACCTGCTGCGTTCCGGCACTGCGCGCGCCTTCCA
>CAZKTB010000261.1:0-1951 GCA_964555485.1 uncultured Thiopseudomonas sp.
CAATGCTGATCAGCAATGTTTGCAGCGGGTTTTCCACCATGAAGCGCCAGGCGATACGGCGTTCGATCCAGAAACGGGCCAGCATCAGTTGGCTGTCACGATGGTTATGGGCTCGCCGCCACGAAGACGTCGATCACCCTGTGGCAATTGCTCGGACAGCAACAATAGAGCACCTTCCTCGACACCGGAAAGCAGCTCGATTCTGGTACCTGCCTGCAGCCCGGGCACAACCTGCCGCCGCTCGGCATGGTCATCATTCAGCACCAGTACATACCAGCCGTCTGCGTCCTGCTGCAGATAATCACGGGGGACCGCCAGTGCACGGTCCTTGTGCGCCGTGAAAACGGTTACCGAAACCGTCATGCCCAGCCGTAGTAGCTGCTGTGGGTCATCCACGTTCAAGTGCACGTCCAGTGTACCGCTGCTTTCATCCACAGCCGGGGCAATGAAGCTGATGCGTGCCGGCAGCTCCCGGTCTGGCCAGGCATCGGCGATGGCCACTGCCTGCTGCTCCAGTTGCAGCGGCGCAATGTGTTTTTCATCTACTGCGGCAATGATTTCCAGGCCATCACTGCGAGCAATTTCCAGCAGTACCCGGCCTGGTTGCACCTGGTCACCCGGCTCCACGTTGCGTGTCTGCACCTTGCCGGCAAAGGGAGCGACAATTTCGGTCTTGTCCAGATTGGCCCGGGCATTACGCAGCCGCTGCTGCAGCAGCTGTTCTTCGTCACCACCGGGCTGCAGTGCCCGTTCGGCCAGCTCGGCACGGGCCAGAGAAGTCTTGCGGGTACGGGCCAGATGAGCGGCCTGCTCTGCCTGTTCGGCGGAGATCATGCCCTGATCAACCAGTTTGGCGCGGCGTTCCGCTTCACGTACCGCCTGCTGCCAGGCCAGACGCGCTTCCTGCGCGGTCTGCCGGGCTTGCGGATATAGCTGGTTGCGCAACTGCGCCAGCGCTGTCTGCGCCTGCTCATACTGCGCCTGCAGATCATCCGGTCGCAGACTTACCAGCAAGTCACCAGCCTGTACTTCATCACCCTCACGCACATGGCGGGTAGCAACGGTTGCGGTAATCTCGGCACCAATACGCGCCAGCGACTGGTTGCGCACCTGGCCACTGGCGACCACCCACTGCTGCAGCGGCTGTGCCTGCAACAGCAGGGGCTGCACCTCGACACCACGCCAGCGGTTCCAGCCCAGCCCGGCCAGTACCAGTACTACAACTACACCTACCAGCCATCGCCGCATGATTTGTCGTCGCCTCAACCTTGAATAAACGCATGAGTCTAGCAAAAACCGCCCCTGTACGGGACATTGCGGCCCATTTGCCGCAGCCGGAACAAACCACGACCAGCACGCACAACACTGACGCATAAGTCTGCCCGTGACGCCACGGTTCCGCTTTACAGCGACAACTTTTTTGCTGCTAACATCGCCCAACACGCAACATCAGGAATATAACAACAATGAAAATCGAATTTACCGCGGCAGACGGCGTGCAGCTGAAGGGTCGTGTTTTCACCGCGCAAAACCCGCATGCAGCCGTATTGCTCAATCCGGGCACGGCTATTCGTACCGGTTTCTATGTGCCTTTTGCCGAGTTTTTGGCAGAAAATGGCTATTGCGTTTTACTGTGGAATTACCGTGGTTTTTGCGAATCGCGCACCGAAAAGCTGGCCGGCAGCAAGATCCGATTTTCCGATATAGGTCGCCTCGACATTCCGGCAGCCATTGCCAAGGTCCGCAGCCTGTTTCCCGATTTGCCGCTGTACTGCGTCGGGCATAGCGTTGGCGGACAGCAACTGGGACTGGCGGAAAACTGCAATGAAGTACGGGGACTGGTGGCAGTGGGCTCTTCCACCGGCCATTTTGGCGGCATGCCGGCCGGTTACCGCTTCAAGGCACAGCTGTTTTTCAAGCTGATTTCACCTGTATCAACTGCCCTGTTCGG
>CAZKTB010000262.1:0-1938 GCA_964555485.1 uncultured Thiopseudomonas sp.
AGGAAGTCGAACTTGACCAGGCCAGCCGACTCGACATCGTCCTTGTCGAACTGGGTTACCAGTCCGGTACCGTCCTCGTCACAGAGGGTGGCGGAAAAGTCGGTCAGCTTGGTTGGTGCTATCACCACACCACCGGCGTGCTTGCCGGTACCTCGTGTTACACCCTCAAGCTTGAGGGCCATTTCCCAGATTTCTGCTGCTTCCTCGTCGTTTTTCAGGAAGTCGCGCAGCTGTTCTTCGGCCTCAAAGGCCTTTTTCAGCGTCATGCCCACTTCAAAGGGAATCATTTTTGACAGCCGGTCGGCCAGGCCGTAGGACTTGCCCTGAACCCGCGCCACATCACGCACTACCGCCTTGGCGGCCATGGTGCCGAAGGTGACGATCTGGCTGACTGCCTGGCGGCCGTAGGTATCGGCCACGTACTCGATCACGCTGTCGCGGCCGTCCATGCAGAAGTCGACGTCGAAGTCGTGCATGGAAACCCGTTCGGGATTGAGGAAGCGCTCGAACAGCAGATCGTACTGCATCGGATCCAGATCGGTGATCTTCAGTACGTAGGCCACCAGCGAGCCGGCACCGGAACCCCGGCCCGGACCTACCGGAACACCATTGTTCTTGGCCCACTTGATGAAGTCCATAACGATCAGGAAGTAGCCGGGGAAGCCCATCTGGATGATGATGTCCAGCTCGAACTTGAGACGGTCCAGATAAACCTGTTTCTTGCTGTCGTAATCTGGCGTATCCGGCGGCAGCACCACAGCCAGACGCTGCTCCAGTCCTTCGTGGGACACATGGCGGAAATACTCGTCCATGGTCATTCCTTCCGGCACCGGGAAGTCCGGCAGGAAGTGTGTGCCGAGCTGAATCTCGATGTTGCAGCGGCGGGCGATCTCTACCGTATTGGCCAGCGCTTCGGGAATGTCGACAAACAGCTCGGCCATTTCCTCGGGAGTTTTCAGGTATTGCTGGTCGGAGTAGTGACGCGGACGGCGCGGGTCATCAAGCACCCTGCCCTCGCCAATGCAGACGCGGGTTTCATGCGCCTCGAAGTCTTCCTCTTTCAGAAAGCGCACATCGTTGGTGGCCACTACTGGCACCTGCAGGCGGCCAGCCAGCTCCATGGCGGCATGTACATGCTCTTCATCCTGTGGCCGTGAAGTACGCTGCAGCTCCAGATAAAAACGTTGCGGAAACAGCTGCTGCCAGAATTTGAGCAGCTCTTCTGCCTGCGGCAGGTCTTCACTGAGCAAGGCACGACCAATTTCACCCTCACGCGCGCCCGACAGGGCAATCAGCCCTTCGGCCGCTTCGGCAAGCCACTCGCGCTGCAGCACCGAAATGCCATGATGCTGACCTTCGCTCCAACCACGGGAAATCAGCTCGGTCAGGTTGCGATAGCCTTTTGCATCCATGGCCAGCAAAGTCATGCGTGACACTGGACCGTCCGGCTCTTCGCTGGCCAGCCAGACATCTGCGCCACAGATCGGCTTGACGCCGCCGGAACGGGCCGCCTTGTAGAACTTGACCAGGGCAAACAGGTTGCTCTGGTCGGTAATCGCTACCGCCGGCATGCCGCCAGCTTCCAGCGCCTTGATCAGGGGCTTGATGCGCACCAGCCCGTCCACCAGCGAGAATTCACTGTGTACCCGCAAATGGACGAATGAAGCTGTCATGGATCTGTTACTCCCCCGGAAGGTGAATTTCTACATGTGTAAATGATTTGAGGAAACACTAAAACAATTACCTGCGCTGCCAGAGCTGCCTCGCCAACATTATTCAGCGTTTCCTTGATTGTTTCAGGCGGGCACAGGCTTCTGTGGGAGGGACTTGCCCCGACAAAGGGGGCGCATTTCCTCAGGGACAAGCCCCTTCGTACAGGGCGCGCCCTTCGCACAGTGCTGTTACACCTGTTTCCTGTAGGTGCGAACTCATTCGCAC
>CAZKTB010000263.1:0-1925 GCA_964555485.1 uncultured Thiopseudomonas sp.
GTTGTTTTCAATATAGTCGGCACAGGACTGCACCAGTTCGGCAGCGCGGAGCTCGTCGATGAACCAGAGCCCGCCGCGTACCATGGTGAGCGTGTCTGATACGTTTTTCAGGTGGCTGGTATCGCCTTCTGCTTCGCAATAGAGGGTGATGGCCCGCTTGGTCTGCAGCAAGCCGTTGATTGCCTCACCCTTGATGACGATGCGTGCCTCGGTCAGCTGATGGCTGGGATAAACCTCTCCTTCTGCCAGCTCGGACACCCTGTCCACGTGCCGCAGACCAAGTTCCAGACTGGCCACCATGCCCTCGATATAAATGATCGAATCGGCCAGCTTTGATAGCTCTTCGGGCTTGACGTCACTTGGCTGCTGCCAGTTGCTCATCACTTTCAGCTGACGCTTGAGCGGCACGCTTGCCCCGTTCAGGCCAACCATGACCAGGGTTTTTTCCAGCTTGTCGATCACCTTTGGCAGGTTGCTGAATGCCTCTGCCGACACTGTCTGGCGGCCAATCAGGTCGACGGTTTCCTTGACACTGACCAGCTCTTCCCGAATGGCGGTGGACAGTGAGCGCAGCACGTTGGCGTCCGGGCCGGACATGCGCCGGTATTCATCCGCCAGCAGCTGATCGGTAAATGGCAGGCTCAGCAGGTTGGCGGCTTCGCGCACCTGACTGGCCAACGGTCCCGAGGATTGTGCCAGGGTGATCAGGTAAAGCATGTCCTTGATCAGACCGCGCGAAGGCACGTAGCTGGCATTGTCCAGGTGCTGACGGATTTCACGCTCCAGCCGTGAAAACAGCAGCTTGCGCTCGGTGTTGAGCAGCAGTTTGCCGTCGATGAATGATTCCAGCGCTGCCGCCGATATCCAGTAGAGGATAGTATCCGGCGCTGTCGGATCGGTGATGTCCATTTGCAGCACCAGACGCTTCATGGCATCCAGCGCTTTCTGTACATTCTGCTCACGAATTACCGATAGCAGGGCCAGCTGGTACAGGTGACGCTGACGCGCCAGCACAGCCTTGCGGTCGGGCAGTTGACGCACGGCTGGCCGCGAAGGACGTTCAACACACAGGCGGGCAGAAAAGAAGTAGCTTTCCGGTAGCCTTGACCGGCCGCCAGCATGACGCAGCTGGTTGATGGCCGGCAGTAGCAACTCGGGCATCTCGACCCAGTTGGCTTCAAGCTGTTCCAGATAACTGCGCAGCACGAGCAGGCCAGTATTGATGGCTGAAAGCCGGTCGTTGTGCTGGGCGTCGGCATCTGCCGGAACGCTCATGGCCAGGGTTTGCATTTCCTGGGCCAGCATCTCGGCCCCGGCAAGTCCCACCAGAGACAGTATTCCCTTGATTTGCTGCAAGCTGTGTACCGAGCGCTGCAACAGGGTTCCGCTATCGCGCTCTTCCAGGAAGCGCTCAAGGTTTTGCTGTGTCTCCGACATAGTGGCAAATAGTTCTGCGCGCACTACCTTTAGCGAAGATGCTCCACTTGCCATAGCTAAATTCCTGTTCCTGTATACATGCCAAACACATCCTGCTGATGTCTGCCGGTTATATCCGATTACATGCTTTGCCCGGCCAGAACCAGGTCAATCTCGACAGTCTCTTGTCAATTGCTTCAATCGTCAAGCAAGCAGCTAATTTTAAACTGGTTTTGTCACTTCATTAACAGTTCAAAAGTATCAGCTTGCAGTCCTTTACAAACTGATACATAGCAATCAAAGGCTCAGTCGGCAAATTCCGGAGTGCTCTTGGTCATGCGTGCCGCCATGGCAATGCGCAGGTCTTCAGACTGCAGCATGGCCGCGTTCCAGCTCGCAATGTAGTTGAGGCCATCTTCCACGCTGTGGTCGCGCGCATAGCGGATCATTTCCTTGGTGCCGCGCATGGCCAGCGGCGACTTGGCGGCAATCTGGCGCGCCAGCTGCAT
>CAZKTB010000264.1:0-1924 GCA_964555485.1 uncultured Thiopseudomonas sp.
CTTGTCCACCATCACGCCGGAGTAGCCGCCGATCAGGCGCGGCAACAGCAGCATGATGGAACTGAGCAACGCATACTGCGTGGCCGAAAAACGCAAATTGGTCAGGCTCGACAGGTAGGCGACAAAGGCCGCCGTGGCCATGCCGGCACTGAAATTGTCACAGGAAATGGTTACCACCAGCATCTGCATGTTCGCGCCCATGCCGCTGAGCATGACGAACATCAGGTTGGTGCCAGCAGAGGCAATACCACCCAGCAGCAGGATCGGCATGATGCCGAAACGTACTATCAACACACCGCCGGCGCCGGCACCGAGCAGCGTCATGATCAGGCCGAACACCTTGCTGACCCCGGCAATCTGGTCCTTGGTAAAGCCCTGGTCGATATAGAACACATTGGCCATCACACCCATCACTGTATCCGACATGCGATAAGTGGCGACCAGACCGAGCAATAACAAGGCCTGCCAGCGATAACGGACAATAAAATCGTTCACTGGCGTCAGCACTGGCGCCAGTCCGCGCCGGCCGAACGAGGACAGGCAGGCGACGATCAGCAGGCTGTACATCAGGCCGCGCAGAAAGGCGCGGTCGGTAAAGAACAGGTCGGCCAGGCTTTGCGAGCCGCGCAAGAACGGATGGAAATTGGTGTGGTAATACTGCGTCATCATGGCCGGTACCGAGACCAGCAAGATCATCAGTACCACGATGGACACCAGCTGGTGACTGAGCGCATAGCGCGCCCGCTTGCCGTCGTTATCCAGTTTCACTGTCGGCTCTTTCATCCACAGCGTGGTCAGCATGCCCGGCAGCATCAGCAGGGCAAACAGCAGGTAGGTACTGGCCCAGGCCGAATGACGGTATTGCAGACCGGTGGAGCCGAACCACTCGGCGAAATACAGCGCGCCAGCGGTAGCCAGCAGCGCCGCCACCCGGTAACCGGCCATGTAGCTGGCGGCCAGTGCCGCCTGGCGCTCGTTCTCGACAATTTCCAGCCGGTAGGCATCGACGGCGATGTCCTGGGTGGCCGAGGCGAAAGCTACCATCACCGCCAGCGCTATCAGCGTTGCCAGATGGCTTTGCGGGTTGCTGAAGGCCATGCCGGCCAGGCCGATGGCGACCAGTATCTGCGACAGTATCAGCCAGGAACGGCGCCGCCCCATGCGCCCGAGCAAAGGCAGCCGCCACTGGTCGAGCATGGGAGACCAGACCCACTTGAAGGCGTAGGCCAGACCGATCAGGCTGGCATAGCCGATGGTTTCGCGCGCCACCCCGGCTTCGCGCAGCCAGACCGACAGGGTGGAAAATACCAGCATATAGGGCAGCCCGGCGGCAAAGCCGAGCAACAGCAGTGCCAATACGGCCGGGCTGGAATAAGTGGTCAGGGCTTCGCGCCAGCCCTTGTTAGACATGGTCAGATTGCATCAAAATAGAGTCCGTTAAATTTTGCACCACTGGTAATCCTTGTCAGGGTCGCCAGCGATAACGCTGCAAGGATACCCGTCCGTTACTGACCTGAACACCCTCTGTGCGCAGACGTTGCGATTGCTCAAGCCAGGTTTCGCTGCCTTCGGGCACGCTCAGGCGGCCAGCCTGGTTGATTACCCTGTGCCAGGGCAGCTTGCTGTCGTCAGGCAGGTTACGCAGCTGGGTACCAACCCAGCGGGCGGCCCGGCCCAGACCGGCCAGCTCGGCCAGTTGACCATAGGTCACCACGGTACCGGCAGGAACCTGGGCCAGGGTGACATAAAGCATCTCGCGGCGGCGGGCGGCATCGGTGAACTTTTTTTGTGCTGCCGGCGTCATAGCGCCACTACCGCAGTTTTCTTCCACCACACCTGATTCATTCGTCATACAGTTGAGTTCCATGCGCACCCTGTTTCGTTATGCAGCTTTGAGCTACCTGCTGCTGGCAAGTTCAGTCTT
>CAZKTB010000265.1:0-1898 GCA_964555485.1 uncultured Thiopseudomonas sp.
ATCTGCAATAGATGTGAAAAGGCTAAAAAACCGGTACTGACTGAGCCATTTGCGAGCAGAAGGCGGGCAGGTGCATGCTCCGTTCTTTCAGGCTAAAATACGCGGTCATTTTTACCGGATTCATCCATGCAGTTCACCCTGATTCTTTCCTCTTCGCCACAAGACCCAGCCTCGCGCCGGGCTTTGTGCTTTGCCAAAGCGGTGATTGACGCTGGTCACCAGTTGCAACGAGTCTTCTTTTATCAGGATGCCGTGCATCTGGCGTCGCGGCTGCTGGTGGTGCCGCAGGACGAGCAGGACCTGGCCGCGCAATGGCAGGAATTCGTTCGTGAACAGCAGCTGGATGCCGTGGTCTGCATCGCTGCCGGCTTGCGTCGTGGCGTGCTGGACGAGGCAGAGGCCCGGCGTTACGGAAAAAGCGCCGACAATCTGGCCGAAGGCTTTGAGCTGTCCGGTCTGGGTCAGCTGCATGAAGCCATGCAGAGTGCCGATCGTGTGGTGCACTTCAAGGGGGACGCATGAAATCCTTGTTGCTGATTACCAGCCATGCGCCCTGGTCAGGTCTGGCTGCACGTGAAACTCTGGATATCGCCCTGGCCGGCGGCGCCTTTGACTTGCCCGTCAGCATGCTATGGCAGGGTGAAGGCGTGTATCAGCTGTTGGCCGGCCAGCAACCGGACCTCCTGCAACAGAAAAATCTGCAGGCACAGCTCTCGGGCCTGCCACTGTTCGGTATCGAGCAGCTTTATGTCTGCAAGCAAAGCCTGCAGCAGCGCAATCTGCTATCCGAACAGCTCGCACTGGAGGTGCAGCTGGTGGACAAGGATCAGATCCGTCAGTTGCTGGCCACTCACGTACAGACTCTGGTGCTCTGAATATGACAACTCTTTATCTGGTGAACCGCCGCGACACTGCCGGCCAGCTATGTGATTTGCTGTCTGCCGGTGATGCTCTGGTGCTATGCGGCGATGCCGTGCTTTGCTGGCAGCAGCCCTGGCCAGAGCAGGTCCTGCTGCATGTGCTGACCGAGGATGCCAGTGCCCGAAACCTGCAACTGCCGGCCAGGCTGCCAGCTATCGACTATCCTGAGTTGGTAAGACTGTGCGAAAGCCATGCGCGGGTGGTCGCATGGTAGCCGCTGTTGAAGTCGATGGCCGGCGCATCGAGCTGGATGAGGATCTCTGTCTCAAGTATCTGGATGACTGGAGCGAGCAGGTGGCCGCTCTTCTAGCGCAGGAAGAAGGTATCGAACTGACTGCCGAACATTGGGAGATCCTGCATCTGGTGCGCCGCTTCTATCAGGAATTCGACTTGGCACCGGCCAATCGTGCGCTGGTGCGCTATGTGCGCCAGCAGCTCGGGGAAGAGAAGGGCAACAGTCTTTATCTGAATACACTATTTGCCGGCCGTCCGGCCAGAATCGCCAGCCGCCTGGCCGGCCTGCCGAAACCTGCCAACTGTTTTTGATCCACTTTTGAAATAAGGGTTATCCATGACGACAGGCGAACATCCGTTTGCACAATACATCCGCATCCTCGGCAAAGGGAAAAAGGGTTCCCGCGAACTGACCGGTGACGAGGCATACGCCGCCATGGGCATGCTGCTCGATGGTGAAATCGAGGATGTACAACTGGGTGCCTTCCTGATGCTGCTGCGTTACAAGGAAGAAACCGCCGAGGAGCTGGCCGGTTTTGCCCGTGCCGTGCAGGAGCGGGTACAGGCTCCGGCAATCAAGGTCGACCTGGATTGGCCGAGCTATGCCGGCAAGCGTCGCCAGCTGCCTTGGTATCTGCTGGCGGTCAAGGTTCTGGCGCAATCTGGTGTGCGCATCCTGATGCACGGTGGTGGGCAGCATACCGACGGTCGCCTGTATACCGAAGACCTGCTGGAAACGCTGG
>CAZKTB010000266.1:0-1889 GCA_964555485.1 uncultured Thiopseudomonas sp.
CCGTAAGCATTGGCAACTCCCGGCTTGGCCGAAAAATCATCCATTTCATTATTGAGCAGTATCCCGGTGCCTTCGGCAACTATGCCGCTGCCAAAATTGAGGTTGAGCGTATAGGTCACGCCGACCATGTTGCCCTGGCCATCAACCACGGAAAAGTGCGTGGTCTGGTCGCTTTCATGATCTGCCGGATTGCCGGGCCCTATGCTGGCGGCATCGCGTACAGCACCGGGTTTTATGCTGTCAGCCAGCTGTGTAGCATATGTCTTGCTGATCAGTCCCTGTTGCGGAACCTTGACGAAGTCCGGATCACCGAGAAACTCGGAACGGTCGGCATAGGCCAGTTTGGCGGCTTCGGCGATCAGGCGCACGCTTTCGGCACTGGTGGCTCCCTGCTCATGCAGGGGGAAGTGTTCGAGGATATTGAGAATCTGCAGCAGATGAATGCCACCGGAGCTGGGTGGTGGCATGCTGACCACTTCAAAACCGCGATACTCGCCGCTGACGGGGGTGCGCTCTACTGCCCTATAGCTGGCCAGATCCTGCATGCTGATCAACCCGCCATGGCGCTGCATTTCCTCGACAATGGCTTCAGCTATCTTGCCTTCATAGAATGCCTTGCTGCCCTGTCTGGCGATCAGTTTCAGCGAGCGGGCCAGGTCTTTCTGGACCAGTTGTTCGCCTGCCTGTAATGGACGTCCGTCCCTGAAGAAAATCTCCCTGGTGGCCGGCCACTGGCCCAGTTGCTCTTGCTGTACGGAGAGCATCCTGGCCAGGTTATGACTGACGGGAAAGCCCTTGCTGGCCAGCCTGATGGCGGGGCGGATGATTTCTTTCAGGCTCATGCTGCCCCAGTTGTTCAGGGCGTGTTCGAGACCGGCGACGCTGCCAGGCACACCAATGGAGAGGTGACTGTAGATGGATTCGCCTTCGATCACATTGCCCTGTTCATCCAGATAGAGATTACGGTGGGCAGCGGCAGGAGCTGTCTCGCGAAAGTCCAGCGCATGATTTTTTCCGCTGTTTGCATCATGCAGCAGCATGAAGCCGCCACCACCCAGGTTGCCGGCATTGGGCAGGGTGACCGCCAGGGCAAAGCCCATGGCTACGGCCGCATCAACGGCATTTCCGCCCTTTTGCAGAATCTGCAGACCGACTTCACTGGCCAGCCGTTGCTCACTGGCCACCATGCCGTTGCGTGATTGCACCGGATGAAACACATCCAGTTGATAATCGTAATGGCGGGCGGCCTGGGCGGTGGCCGCTGTCATGACAGGTTCACGTGCTTCCACTGCAATGCTGAACAGGGCAGTGAACAGGGCGGTATAGAGCAGCCCAAGGTTGTTTGGTTTCATGCTGTACTCCTGTGCGTGCAATGGTTTAAAGCTAGACCAGCGGGTCTGGCTCTGCAAGCAGCTTTGTCCACAGCCACTGGTACGTTAGTATTGGCCGATAACCTTGCCTGAGGAGGCCTACAATGAGCGAATTTCCAGCATGTCCTGCATGCAGCGAGAACATGACCTACCCGGATGGCGATCATCTGGTCTGCCCGATGTGCGGACACGAGTGGTCCGGACAGGAAGCGGCCGATAGAGAAGCTGCACCACAGTATCGTGATGCACATGGCACGCCGTTGGAGGATGGTGATACCGTCACCCTGATCAAGGATCTGAAGGTCAAAGGCAGCTCGACCGTGCTGAAAATGGGTACCCGTATCAGCAATATCCGGCTGGTGGAAGGTGACCACGATGTGGACTGCCGCGTGGACGGTCAGAAGTTCCTGCTCAAGTCCTGTTTCATGAAGAAGGCCTGAGCCTGAATGAAGAAAGCCCGGCAAAATTTGAACTGCACCCCGAAAGTTGGACACCCAATCCAACCTTCGGGGTGTTTTT
>CAZKTB010000267.1:0-1876 GCA_964555485.1 uncultured Thiopseudomonas sp.
GGCGGTCTACTCCTGGGATGCCTGGCGAATGCTGCGCAAGGCCGGGGCGGCCTGAACCGACTAAGGCAATCAGCTGCTGGACAGCTGCATCAGCACCAGGCCGGATACGATCAGAACCGCCGCCAACATGCGCATGGCATTGAGCGGCTCGGCCAGAAAGACGATACCCATCACAAAGGCGCCGACGGCACCTATGCCGGTCCAGATGACATAGGCGGTGCCCAGCGGAATGCTGCGCATGGCAACGGCCAGCAGCCAGAAGCTGATCAGCATGGCAACCAGGGTGATGATGGATGGTGTCAGCCGGGTAAAGCCGTGCGACTGCTTCATCGCATAGGCCCAGACGATTTCAAATACACCGGCAATGACAAGATATACCCAGGACATGGAAGTGCTCCGACTCTGTCAAACGAGCCAGGTCGTCCTGGAATAAGTACCCGATACGGGGGAGGTCGTCCTCCTGAGGAAAGCCGATTATGGAATCACCGGACAGCAGTGGTCAACGCCCTCAGCTGTCCGGCGATATTTCAATCCCTCACGGCCAGATCAATACCCTCTGTAGCCACCTCGGCCAGCCAGCGGATCTGCTCCGGCGTGATGACGTAGGGCGGATTGAAATACACCACATTGCCCAGCGGCCGCAATAGCGCACCGCGCTCCAGCGCATGCTGGTAAACACGCATGCCACGCCGCTGTTGCCATGGGTAAGGCGTTTTGCTCGCTTTGTCCTGCACCATTTCCATGGCCAGGATCATGCCGGTCTGCCGTACCTCGGCAACATGCGGATGCTCTGCCAGGTGAGCGGTAGCCTCGCCCATAATTCGCGCCAGCTCGCGGTTCTGCTCTATTACATTGTCCTGCTCGAAGATATCCAGCGCAGCCAGTGCGGCGCTGCAGGCCAGCGGGTTGGCGGTGTAGGTGTGCGAGTGCAGGAAGGCCTTCAGCGTGCTGTAGTCATCGTAAAACGCCTGATACACCTGCTCGGTGGTCAAGACTGCCGCCAACGGCAAGTAGCCGCCGGTCAGCGCCTTGGACAGCACCAGAAAGTCCGGCATGATGCCGGCCTGCTCGCAGGCAAACATCGTCCCGGTACGGCCAAAGCCGACGGCAATTTCGTCCAGTATCAGATGCACGCCAAACTCGTCACAGGCTTGGCGTAGCAGCTCCAGATAGACCGGATGATACATGCGCATGCCGCCGGCACCCTGCACCAGTGGCTCAAGAATCACTGCAGAGATCTCGTTATGATGCTGCTCCAGCGCTTCACGCATGTGGCGGAACATCAGTCGCGAATGTTCTTCCCAGCTTTGCCCTTCTTCACGGTAATAACAGTCGGGACTGGGCACCTTGATACAGTCCAGCAACAGGGCCTCGTAGGTTTCGGTATAGAGCGCCACATCACTGACCGACATGGTACCCAGGGTTTCACCGTGGTAGCCGTTGGTGATGGTGAGGAAACGTTTTTTCTGTGGCTGGCCGATATTGCGCCAGTAATGGTGACTCATCTTCAACGCCACCTCGATACCGGCCGAACCATTGTCGGCATAGAACACCCTGGTCAGGCCGTCCGGCGCCAGCTGCACCAGCCGCTCCGACAGTTCCACCACCGGCGCATGGGTAAAGCCGCCAAGAATCACATGCTCGAGCTGATCCAGCTGCTGCTTGATACGCTCGTTGATACGCGGATTGCAGTGGCCGAAGATGTTGGTCCACCAGGAACTGACCGCATCCAGATAACGTTTGCCGTCGTAGTCTTCCAGCCAGATACCTTCGCCGCGGCGCACCGGGATCAGCGGAATGGTCTCGTGGTCTTTCATCTGGGTACAGGGATGCCAGACCACGCTCAGGTCTCGCTCCATCCAGTGGCGGTTGCCGG
>CAZKTB010000268.1:0-1864 GCA_964555485.1 uncultured Thiopseudomonas sp.
TTGACTTTGCCGATGCCGAGCAGGCCTTTGCCCGCCTGGCCAGCAACCAGGTCAATGGCAAGCTGGTGTTGAAATTCTAACCGGCCGGGGCCTGCGGTGATATGGCTGCAGGCTCCGCTCTGATAACCGGAAGCCCGACTGCGATGGTTGCAGCCAGGCAGACCGAATCCTTGCAAGGCGCACCTGGTGCGCCTTTTTCATGTGCGGATAAACTGGATGGCAACCTGGTTATTCGAGGTTTTTTAGCAGCATGCGGAAGCTTTCCAGCCGTGGCTGGCTGATCTGTCCTGCCTCAACTGCTTCCAGTAGTGCACAACCGGGTTCGTGTTCGTGGCTGCAGTCACGAAAACGACAACGACCGAGAAAATCGGCAAACTCGATAAAGCCGGCCTCGACATCCGCCACTTCAACGTGGCCCAGACCAAATTCGCGAATTCCGGGGGAGTCGATCAGGCTGCCGCCACAAGGGAAGTGGAACAGGCGGGCAGTGGTGGTGGTGTGAGTGCCCTTGTGGGTCAGCTCCGACAGGGCGCCAACCGCCATCTGCGCATCCGGCAGCAACCGGTTGACCAGCGATGACTTGCCCACACCGGATTGGCCGACAAACACGCTGGTCCTGTTGCCGAGCAACTCCTGTAATGTTTCCAGCCCATAGCCCTGTTCGGCGGAAACATCGAGAATGTCATAGCCCAGCTGTTTGTAGACCGCCAGCAGCTCACGTGCCTTGGTACCGTGCTCGCCATCCAGCAGGTCGGCCTTGTTCAGCAGCAACAGCGGCTTGATGCCGGCATGGCTGGAAGCCACCAGGTAGCGGTCGATCAGGTTGGCATGGGGCTCCGGCAGCGGGGCGAAAACGATAACGATCTGGTCGACGTTGGCCGCCACTGGCTTGAGCTGACCGCGCATGTCCGGACGGCACAGCTCGGAATGGCGTGGCAACTGGGCGACGATCACGCCGGCACCCTGATGGGCCGGCCGCCAGATCACGCGATCACCGGTAACCAGTGCCGGCAGGTTGGCGCGGATATAGCAGCGGTAGTGCTCACCCTGCAGCTCGCCGGCCAGGGCCTCGATTTCCACCTGGACGCCAAAGTGGGCGATCACCAGCCCTTCCTGTTCATGGCCCAGTTCGCCACCCTGCAGCTCTTCGAGCATGCGTGCTTCGCGTTTTTCGGCGCGGGCAACGCGCTCCTGCTGGATCTTGTCGATGCGCCAGCTCTGGCGGCGGGTCAGGGTACGTTTGGCCATGGGGCAGAGGGGTTCCTTGATCGATGATGATAATGGACGGGAGCATAGCACGGGCCTGCCGGCGAAAGGCAGATCTGTGGCCGGGCCTGACCAATACAGAGTTTCGTCAGTGCCTTGTTGCATCAGAACCAGCCCAGTGCGCGTGCGGCGGCATAGATGGCCATCAGCAGAAAACACAGCGCAGCCAGGCTGCGGATCAGTGTCAGCGGCAAGCGGGCGGCAGCAAAGTTACTGATCAGCACCACCGGCACGTTGGCCAGCAGCATGCCCAGCGTGGTGCCGGCGACCACCATCAGATACCAGGGATACTGGGCCGCCAGCATCACGGTGGCAACCTGGGTCTTGTCACCCATTTCGGCGATGAAGAAAGCCACCAGACTGGCAACAAAGGGGCCGTACTGGCTAAGCAGGCTGCCTTCGTCATCCATCTTGTCCGGAATCAGCGTCCAGGCGGCCACGGCCAGAAAACTTGCAGCCAGCAGCCACAGCAGGGTGGTTTCGCTGAAGTATTGCGCAACATGATGACCGGCGGCGGCAGCCAAGGCGTGATTGAGTACGGTAGCAACCAGAATGCCCATGATGATGGGAACAGGTTTGAGAAAGCGGGCAGCGAGAA
>CAZKTB010000269.1:0-1859 GCA_964555485.1 uncultured Thiopseudomonas sp.
AGCGACCAGCCGATCAGCCAGCTGTCGGCCGGTATTTGTGCATCCAGTTCATTCAACGCCTGTTCCAATGAGGTGCATTCCGGTATCGGCAGCAGCTGCACTTCGTGCTTGTTCGACAGGATTTCTCTGTAGGAGGGGGCTTGCTCCCGACTGGTGGTGGGCACTTTCTCAGGGGCAAGCCCCTTCGCACAGGCATGATGCTCGCCACAGTGCGCCAGGCTGTCGGCCAGCGGCTGCAACGGGGCCAGACCCAGTCCCCAACCGGGCAGCAGGCTAATGTTCATGTGACCTCCCGAAGCCAAATAGCAGCCCAATGCAATCATCCGGCTTGACCGGATAGACCCTGATTACGTCATCACCCAGCTTGACCGGGTGATCTCCAGCAGGAATGCACAGGGGCTGGGAGATCACCGCATCAAGTGCGGTGATGACGGACTTTCTCAATGTAGGTGCGAATTCATTCGCACGCCATGATCCAGTGCGGTCCATATTTGTGCGAATGAATTCGCACCTACACATTGGCGAGCTCTCCATGTACCTGTTCCAGCGCCGCCAACAGCTGCTCCACCTGTTCACTTGTGTGACCAGCAGTCAGAGTAATACGCAGACGGGCACCACCTTCCGGTACCGTTGGCGGGCGGATGGCGGTAACCCATACCCCCAGCTCACGCAGGCGTTGCGACATGGCCATGGCACGGCCGCTGTCGCCCACCAGCAACGGCTGGATGGCGGTCGGGCTGTCAACCAGTGGCAAACCCAGCAGGGCCGCTTCGTGGCGGAACAGCCGGATCAGTTCTTGCAGGTGTGTCCGCCGTTCATGGTCTTCACGGGCCAGCCGTACACTGGCCAATGTGGCACAGGCAACCGCCGGTGAACTGCTGGTGGTATAGATGTAGGGCCGGGCAAACTGGATCAGGCTTTCGATCAGCTGGCGACTGCCGGCAACAAAGGCTCCGGAAGTACCCAGCGCCTTGCCCAGCGTGCCCATCAGTACCGGCACCTGCTGCGCATTCAGTCCGTAATGCTCCTGCGTGCCGGCACCGCTGTCACCCAGCACGCCGATGCCGTGGGCGTCATCCACCATCACCCAGGCTCCATGCTGGCTGGCCAGTGCGCAAATGTCAGGTAGTGGAGCCAGGTCGCCATCCATGCTGAAGACACCATCAGTGGCGATCATGGTGTCGCCCTTGCAGCGGGCCAGATAGCCGGCCAGGCTGGTCATGTCATTGTGCAGATAACGCTGGAAACGGGCACCGGACAGGCGGCCGCCATCCAGCAGCGAAGCATGGTTGAGACGGTCATGCAGCAGGTGATCGCCGGCTTGCAGCAGCGCGGTCAGCACTGCCAGGTTGGCCTGATAGCCGCTGCCGAACAGCAGCGCGGCTTCGCGGCCGGTCCAGTCGGCCAGTGTCTGCGCCAG
Source organism: uncultured Thiopseudomonas sp. (assembly GCA_964555485.1). Classification (GTDB taxonomy): domain Bacteria; phylum Pseudomonadota; class Gammaproteobacteria; order Pseudomonadales; family Pseudomonadaceae; genus Thiopseudomonas. Next base: position 1,421 of record CAZKTB010000269.1, read on the forward strand.
CTCTTCGTGAGGCTGCATGTGGCCGGTGACCAGATGTGCCGAGCCGCCGCCTACACCCCAGCGGCTCGCGCCCTGTTGCAAGGCTTCAACCACCTGCGGGTGGCTGGCCAGCCCCAGATAGTCGTTGGAGGCAAAGGCCAGATACTCGCGGCCATCAATCTGCAGCAACGGCCCCTGTGGGCCCTGCACACAGACATGGCGACGGTAACGCTGCGCCTGTTGCTGGGCAGCCAGCCGGCCGGCAAGGTCAAACGCCATGGTTACTGCGCAGCTGCGGCGTCGTAAAACAGTTCGCTGCTGCGGTTTTGCAGCACTGCCTGCTCCAGCGCGGCATAGTGCACATCATCGTCGTGCTCCTGGCGCTGTTCAGGCTGTATGCCGAGGCGGGCAAACAGCTGGCGGTCACGGTCGGCTTCGGGGTTGTCGGTGGTCAGCAGCT
>CAZKTB010000270.1:0-1840 GCA_964555485.1 uncultured Thiopseudomonas sp.
TGACTGCAGCCCTGCCGCTGTTTGCCCTGCTGATGCTGCTGACCGGCTGGCTGGCCTGATATGCAGCAGATAACAGTACTGGGAGCAACAGGTTCCATTGGTTGCAGTACCCTGGATGTGATCGCACGCCATCCGGATGATTACGAGGTTTTTGCCCTGACCGCTCACAGCCGGCTGGACGAACTGGCGCAGCTGTGTCGCCGTTTTCGCCCGCGCTACGCGGTGGTGGCCAGCGCGGCTGATGCACAGCGCCTGCAGCAACAGCTAAGCGGGCTGGACTGCGAAGTGCTGCATGGCGAACAGGGACTGTGCCAGGTGGCCAATGCCAGTGAAGTGGATGCGGTCATGGCCGCCATCGTTGGTGCCGCCGGCCTGGCGCCTACGCTGGCAGCGGTACGCGCCGGCAAGAAAGTATTGCTGGCCAACAAGGAAGCACTGGTAATGAGTGGTGCACTGTTCATGCAGGCAGTGCAGGAGCATGGAGCTACCCTGTTGCCAATCGACAGCGAGCACAATGCCATCTTTCAGTGCCTGCCATGCAACTATCAGGACGGCTTGCCACAGGCTGGCGTGCGCCGTCTGTTGCTGACCGCCTCCGGCGGACCTTTTCGTGAAACCACGCTGGATGAGTTGGCGCAGGTAACGCCGGCGCAGGCCTGTGCCCATCCCAACTGGTCCATGGGCCAGAAGATTTCCGTCGACTCGGCCACCATGATGAACAAGGGATTGGAGCTGATCGAGGCCTGCTGGCTGTTTGATGCCAAACCGGCCCAGGTTGATGTGGTGGTGCATCCGCAAAGCATCATTCATTCACTGGTCGACTATGTGGACGGCTCGGTACTGGCCCAGCTGGGCAATCCCGACATGCGTACGCCCATTGCCCATGCCCTGGCCTGGCCGCAGCGCATCGATTCTGGCGTACAGCCGCTGGATCTGTACCAGCTGGCACGGATGGATTTTTTTGAACCTGACCTGGAAAAGTTTGTCTGCCTGAGACTGGCCCGTGAAGCGGCGGAGCAGGGCGGTACCGCTCCGGCTGTGCTGAACGCGGCCAATGAGGTGGCGGTGGCCGGCTTTCTGGCTGGTCAGGCCGGTTTTTTGCAAATTGCCGAGATTGTTCAGCGGACTCTGGAGCAGGCCGACAGCTGCACCGTGGACAGTCTTGATTGCGTGCTGGAAGCTGACCGGCAGGCACGCGAGATTGCCGGCCAGTGGCTGGCAAGGATGAGTTGATGAGCGGTATCTACATGTTGCTGGGCACGCTGGTGGCGCTGGGCGTGCTGGTAACCATTCATGAATATGGCCATTTCTGGGTGGCGCGCCGCTGTGGTGTGCGCGTGCTGCGCTTTTCGGTCGGTTTCGGTAAGCCGTTGCTGCGCTGGCACGACAAGCAGGGCACCGAATTCGTGATTGCCGCGCTGCCGCTGGGCGGCTACGTGAAGATGCTGGATGGCCGTGAAGAGCAGCTGCGGCAACAGGACGAGGCGCAGGCTTTCAACCTGAAGCCGGTACGTCAGCGCATGGCCATTGTGGTGGCCGGCCCGGTGGCCAACTTCCTGTTGGCATTCGTGTTTTTCTGGGCGCTGGCCATGCTGGGAACCCAGCAGGTGCGGCCGGTGATCGGCGCTGTCGAGCCGGATAGCCTGGCCGCTGTGGCCGGACTGCAGCCTGATCTGGAAATCGTTGCGGTTGACGGCACTAGTGTTGATGGCTGGGGTGACGTCAATGTGCAGCTGATGAAGCGGCTGGGCGAAAGCGGAACCCTGCAGCTGGATGCACGCCAGCAGGGCAATACAGCCGCTAGCCGTTACAGCATTACTCTGGATGCCTGGCAGAAGGG
>CAZKTB010000271.1:0-1833 GCA_964555485.1 uncultured Thiopseudomonas sp.
GATAGGTACGCCCCGACACCTCGATGATGGGTGCATCGTCGAAGTGCTTCGAGAAACGCTCCAGATCGATGGTGGCCGAGGTGATGATGACCTTGAGGTCCGGACGCTTGGGCAGGATGCGCTTGATGTAGCCGAGCAGAAAATCGATGTTGAGGCTGCGTTCGTGCGCCTCGTCGATGATCAATGTGTCGTAACGCTGCAAAAAGCGGTCATGGGCAGTCTCCGCCAGCAGGATGCCGTCGGTCATCAACTTGACCAGGCTGTGTTCGTTGCTGCGATCTTCATGACGCACCTGATAGCCGACCAGCCAGCCCAGCGGCGCCTGCAGTTCTTCGGCGATACGGTTGGCCACGCTGCGGGCGGCCAGTCGTCTGGGCTGGGTATGACCGATCAGGCCCTGCACGCCACGCCCCAGCTCAAGGCAGAGCTTGGGCAGCTGGGTGGTCTTGCCCGAGCCGGTTTCGCCGGCAATCACCAGTACCTGATGCTTTTCCAGCGCCTTTTTGATGCTGTCCCGATGCTCGGCAATCGGCAGCTGGTCGTCATAGCTTACCTGCGGCAGGCTGGCCCGGCGGCGCTCGGCCAGGGCTACCGAATCCAGCAGGCGCTGCTGCAGTTGCTGCTCGCGTTTGGCGTCCGGTTTCTTGTGCAGCTGCTGCCATTGGCGACGCAACGGAAACTGGTCGCGCAGCATGGCTTTGGGCAGCAATTGATGGAAATCCCTGGAACGGCTTGGGCTATCGGCTTGGGGCATGAAATGGAAATACCGGACAACTGAAAAGGGGCTATTGTCGCAGAAAGTGGCGGGAACGGGAAAACTGGCTGCCATTGCGGACAATTGTGTGAAGGGGCTTGTCCCTGTGAAGAACCCAAACATCGCCGTCGCGGGCAAGCCCGCTCCCACAGACAGCTGTGCGAAGGGGTTTGTCCTTGAGAGTATACAAACAGCTGCCGGAGCCGGTTCCGGCCCTTGTCGGGCGCAAACACCTGCCACAAGATGCAACCCTATGGAAATCACCCGGTCATTGTCGGGTGATGGCGGTGAGTCGTAAGGCTTCACCTGTAGGTTCGAATTTATTCGAACAAAAAACATGTGTTACAGGCTGTGTGGATAATTTCACAGGCAAAAATTCAGAATGACTGTGCGAATAAATTCGCACCTACAGAAAGCAGATGCTGCCCTCTGTGCGAAGGGGCTTGCCCCTGAGAGGAACCCAAACACCGCTGTCGCGAGCAAACCCGCTCCCACAGGCAGTTTTGCACAGCAATCCACAATAGCTGTGGATAACCCTGTGGATGATCTGATGAAAAGTGCGTCTGGCGACCTGAACTCAAGGTCGTTGAGCAAACTGGCTATTTTCTGACCAGCAGCATCTCTTTATTCAAAATCAATGACTTACGACACATCGCCGACTACAAACAAAATTTCTGGAAGTCAAGCCATGACCGGCCAGCCACTTTATGCCGGGTGTGTACAACAATAAGCATACTGTTAAAAAAATACCGCGAAACGCCCATATCCAGGCGGTTTCGTGGTGGTTTCAGCACCTGCAGCTGTTATTGCGCTGAAGGAATCTCGGCAGCATCCCAGCCACCACCCAGTGCACTGATCAGCTGCACGCTGGCGGTCAGGCGACTGGTCTGCAGGCCCAGCAATGTCCTTTCGGCATTGTGTGCCGTGGTCAGGGCATTGCTGACTACGGTGAAGTCCACCATGCCGGCGGCATACTGGTTTTCGATCAGTGTCAGGGCATCTCGGGCGGCGGCCAGAGCCTCGGCCTGCACCTGGTGTTCGCGCTCGAGATTGAGTAGCTGCACCAGTGCATCCTCCAC
>CAZKTB010000272.1:0-1830 GCA_964555485.1 uncultured Thiopseudomonas sp.
AAACCTGGCTCGACAGCGCCGCCACCGCGCAAAAACCCCGCGTCATGCTGGAAGCACTACAGCAGTGGTATGCCGGCGGCGTGGCCAATGTGCATCGCTCCCAGCATCTGCCCGGCGAACGGGCCACCGCTGCTTTTGAACAGGCCCGCCACGATATTGCCAGCTGGCTGGGCTGCGGGCAGGCATCCAGCCTGGTATTCACCCGCGGCACCACCGAAAGCATCAACCTGCTGGCCCACTCGCTGAGCGCACAGTTCAACCCCGGTGATGAAATTCTGGTCGGTGCACACGAACACCATGCCAACCTGCTGCCCTGGCAACAACTGGCCCAGCGGCAACAACTGAAGCTGCGCATCCTGCCGCTTGCTGACAGCGGCGCACTGGATCTGGCCGCAGGGCTGGAGCTGCTTGGCCCACGCACCCGCCTGCTGGCGGTCAGTCCGCTGTCCAATGTGCTGGGCCGCATGTACGACCTGACTCCGCTGCTACAACGGGCACGCGAGCTGGATGTGCTGAGCGTAATCGATGGCGCCCAGTATGCCGTGCACTGCCAGCCCGACCTGGCACAACTGGATGCCGACTTCTTCGTCTGCTCCGCCCACAAGCTGTACGGCCCCGAAGGGGTTGGCCTGCTGTACGCACATCCGCGTCGCCATGCCTTGCTGCAACCCTGGCAATGGGGCGGCGAAATGGTTGAACACTGCGACTACCAGAACGCCAGCGCCCGTCCGCTGCCGCTGGGACTGGAAGCCGGCACACCGAATATCGGCGGTATTCTCGCCTTTGCCGCCACACTGAACTGGCTGCAAAGCCTCGACTGCAATGCCGTTGAACAGCATGAAGCGGCTCTGCACCGTCATTTGCTGAACGGTCTTGAGCAACGCGGCATGCAGCTATTGGGACAGCCCGATACTGCCCTGGCCTGTTTCAATGCTCCCGGCATCCACAGCGCCGACCTGGCCATGCTGCTGGGCGAACAGGGCATTGCCGTACGCGCCGGCCAGCATTGCGCCATGCCGCTGCTGGACAGCCTGGGTACGTCCGGTGCGGTACGGGTTTCACTGGCGCTATACAACAACGGCGAGGATCTGGAACGGTTCTTTAGCGCGCTGGATGCGGCACTGGAGATACTGGGATGAACCAGCTGAGCAATAGCGCACAAGAGATGCTGGCGGCATTTTCCACCTGCCGTGGCTGGGAACAGCGTGCCCGCCTGCTGTTGCAACACGGCCAGCAACTGCCTGCCCTGCCCGCTACAGCACGTACCGATGACAATCTGATCCGCGGCTGTGAAAGCCCGGTCTGGTGTGTCATGAGCTGGCCCGCAGACCGGCTCGAACTGCAGCTGGATACCGATGCCCGCTTGCTCAAGGGATTGCTGGCGGTATTGCGCACCCGACTTGAAGGACTGAGCATCGAGCAGCTAAAGGCAGTAGACCTGCCCGACTGGTTTGCCCAACTGGGGTTGACCGGCAAGATCTCCACCTCACGCAGCAACGGCCTTAACGCCGTGTATCAGCATATTCTGGGGCTGACTGAACACTAACCAATGTAGATTCGAATTTATTCGAACAGACCCGGCATCACCGATACGCCATACCCCTCTGTGCGAATAAATTCGCACCTACACTGACCGCCATACCTCTGCGTCATTACCGAGCTTGACCCGGTAATCTCCTGACCCGGGCATAATCTTGAAGGGGATCACCCGATCAAGTCGGGTGATGACGACAATTTGTGTGAAATGCCTGCCCGAATTGTGCAAAGACATTCGCACGGGCAATAGTCGGTGCGAATTTATTCGCACAATTCAGGCATCACCGAAGCACC
>CAZKTB010000273.1:0-1822 GCA_964555485.1 uncultured Thiopseudomonas sp.
ACCTCAGCCACAACCCGGCCAACCCGAAGTGGTTCAACCGCGACCGCTTCGTGCTGTCCAACGGCCATGGCTCGATGCTGCTGTATTCGCTGCTGCACCTGACCGGCTACGACCTGGGTATTGAAGACCTGAAAAACTTCCGCCAGTTGCACAGCCGCACACCTGGTCACCCGGAATATGGCTACACCGCCGGTGTGGAAACCACTACTGGTCCGCTGGGTCAGGGCATTGCCAACGCAGTGGGTTTTGCCCTTGCCGAGAAGATCCTCGCTGCCCAGTTCAACCGCCCGGGCCACAACGTTGTTGATCACCAGACCTACGCTTTCCTTGGTGATGGCTGCCTGATGGAAGGTATTTCCCATGAAGTCTGCTCGCTGGCCGGTACCCTGGGCCTGAGCAAGCTGACCTTCTTCTATGACGACAACAACATCTCCATCGATGGCGAGGTTGATGGCTGGTTTACCGATGACACCCCGCGCCGCTTTGAGGCCTATGGCTGGCATGTGATCCGCAACGTCAACGGCCATGATGCCGACGAGATCGAAGTGGCGCTGGAAGCTGCGCTGGAAAGCGACAAGCCAACGCTGATCTGCTGCAAGACCACCATCGGCTTTGGCTCGCCCAAGCATGGCGGCAAGGCCAGCAGCCATGGTGCACCGCTGGGTGATGACGAGATTGCAGTGGTACGCAAGGAGCTGAACTGGCCGCACGCACCCTTCGAAGTGCCCGCTGATATCTATGCCGAGTGGGACGCCAAAGAGCAGGGTGCCAAGTCAGAATCTGACTGGCAGCAGAAATTCGAGGCTTATCGCGCCGAGTTCCCCGAGCTGGCCGCCGAGTTCGAGCGTCGCATGCAGGGTGAACTGCCGGCAGACTTTGCCGAGAAGGCCGCCGCCTACGTTGCCGATGTGGCCGCCAAGGGCGAAACCATTGCCAGCCGCAAGGCCAGCCAGAACTGCCTGAACGCCTATGGCCCGCTGCTGCCCGAACTGCTGGGTGGCTCCGCCGACCTGGCCGGTTCCAACCTGACCCTGTGGGATGGCTGCAAGGGTGTCTCCGCTGTGGATGCCAGCGGCAACTACGTCTACTACGGTGTTCGCGAGTTCGGCATGAGCGCCATCATGAACGGTGTTGCCCTGCATGGCGGCCTGATCCCGTACGGCGCAACCTTCCTGATGTTCATGGAGTACGCCCGCAACGCGGTGCGCATGTCCGCGTTGATGAAGCAGCGTGTGCTTTATGTGTTTACCCACGACTCCATCGGTCTGGGTGAAGACGGCCCGACCCACCAGCCAATCGAGCAGCTGACCAGCCTGCGCACTACGCCGAATCTGGACACCTGGCGTCCCTGTGATGCGGTGGAGTCTGCAGTGGCCTGGAAATGCACGATCGAGCGCAAGGATGGTCCTTCAGCACTGATCTTCAGCCGTCAGAATCTGGATCACCAGAACCGTGATGCAGCCCAGATCGCCGCCATCGAGCGCGGTGGTTATGTGCTGCGCGACTGCGAAGGCACGCCCGAGTTGATCCTGATTGCCACCGGCTCCGAAGTCGGTCTGGCCGTACAGGCGTACGACAAACTGAGTGCCGAAGGCCGCAAGGTGCGTGTGGTGTCCATTCCGTGCACCAGCATCTTTGATGCCCAGGATGCCGAATACCGCCAGCAGGTGCTGCCGCTTGAAGTCAGCAACCGCATTGCCATCGAAGCCGGTCACGCCGACTACTGGCACAAGTATGTAGGTCTGGACGGCCGCATCATCGGCATGACCACCTACGGCGAGTCCGCCCCTGCCGGTGAGCTGTTCGAGATGTTCGGCTTTAC
>CAZKTB010000274.1:0-1819 GCA_964555485.1 uncultured Thiopseudomonas sp.
GCGTGGCCACTGCCGTGCTGGCAGCTGCCGAACAACTGCAGCAACTGGGCGCAACCCTGGTTGATGTCGAGCTGGCCCATGCCGGCCAGGCCATCGCCTGCGCCACCATCATCGGCAGCGGTGAAGCCTCCACCAACATGTCACGCTACGACGGCGTGCGCTTCGGCTATCGCTGTGCCGATCCGGCCGACCTTGACGACCTCTACCAGCGCAGCCGTAGCGAAAGCCTCGGCGCCAGCGTGCAGGAGCGCATTCTGCTCGGTGCCCACTACCTGTCTGTTGGCCAGTACGAAAGCCACTATGTACAGGCACAAAGGGTACGCCGTCTGATCAAGCAGGATTTCGTCGACAGCTTTGCACAGGTCGATCTGCTGCTGACTCCGACCAGTCCGGCACTGCCGCGCCTGCAGGAACAAGCCGTTGATGCCGCAGCCGACTGGACCAGCCAGCGCTACACCATGCTGGCCAACCTGGCCGGCCTGCCCGCCATCAGCCTGCCCTGCGGCCTGGTCGAAGACCTGCCCGTCGGTCTGCAGCTGCTGGCGCCCTGGTTCCAGGAAGCGCGTCTGCTCAATGCGGCCCACCAGTATCAACAAGCCAGCGACTGGCACAGCCGTCGTCCGGCCGGCTTTTAAGGAGCTCCCGACATGCAATGGGAAACCGTTATCGGGCTGGAAATTCACGCCCAGCTCGCTACCAAAACCAAAATCTTCTCCGGCAGCGCCACCGAGTTCGGTGCCGCACCCAACAGCCAGGCCTGCCCTGGCGATCTGGCCATGCCCGGCACACTACCGGTACTGAACCAGGAGGCCGTGCGCATGGCCTGCCTGTTTGGTCTGGCAGTGGATGCCGAGATTGGCGAAGTCAATCGTTTCGACCGCAAGAACTATTTCTACCCGGATCTGCCCAGCGGCTACCAGACCAGCCAGATGGACCTGCCGATTGTTGGCAAAGGCCATATGGACATCACGCTGGAAGACGGCAGCACCAAGCGTATCGGTATCACCCGTGCCCACCTGGAAGAAGACGCCGGCAAGAGCCTGCACGAAGACTTCAGCGGCATGAGCGGCATCGACCTCAACCGTGCCGGCAGCACCTTGCTGGAAATCGTATCCGAACCGGAAATGTCCAGCGCCAAGGAAGCCGTGGCCTATGCCCGCGCCATCCACAGCCTGGTGCAATATCTGGGTGTCTGTGACGGCAACATGGCCGAAGGCTCGTTCCGCTGCGACTGTAACGTATCGGTACGCCCGGTCGGCCAGAAAGAGTTCGGTACCCGTACCGAGATCAAGAACGTCAACTCGTTCCGCTTCATCGAACGCGCCATCAACAGCGAAATCCGTCGCCAGATCGAACTGATCGAGGACGGTGGCAAGGTGGTCCAGCAGACTCGCCTGTACGATGCCGCCAAGGATGAAACCCGCGCCATGCGCAGCAAGGAAGAAGCCACCGACTACCGCTACTTCCCCTGCCCCAACCTGTTGCCGGTGGTGATCGAGCGCAGCTATCTGGACGAGTTGCGTACCACGCTGCCCGAGCTGCCGACCCAGAAGCGCGAGCGCTTCGAAAGCCAATTCGAACTGTCCGCCTATGACGCCAGCGTGCTGACTGCCAGCCGCGCCATGGCCGACTACTTCGAGCAGGCGGAAAAAATCTGTGGTGACGCCAAACTGGCGGCCAACTGGGTGATGGGCGAGCTGTCCAGCCTGCTCAACAAGGACAACCTGGACATCACCCAGTCACCGGTCAGTGCACAACAGCTGGGCGAGCTGCTGGTACGCATCAAGGACAACACCATCAGCGGCAATATCGCCAAGAC
>CAZKTB010000275.1:0-1814 GCA_964555485.1 uncultured Thiopseudomonas sp.
CAGGGGCACTATCAGGACGTACATGCCGGTAATGAAACCGGCGTTGGACACACTGGTGTGTAGCAAGCCGAACTGTTGCAGGTTGATGCCGATGGTAACGATGAGGCCCAGCATGACCCCGCCAACGATCAGCTGACGGTCCAGAAAGGGCCCCCGGGCCCTGTGCGAATAACGCCGGTACAGCAGAAACGGCAATACCACCAGGGCGCCGAGAATGAAACGCAGACCGGAAAACAGCAGCGGGCCTATGCTGTCCATGCCCAGGCGCTGGGCGACGAAGGCACTGCCCCAAATTATGGCTACCAACAGCAACAAGGCATTAGTTTGCAAGAGGTTTTTTTGCATTTCTCGATCTTGATCAGGTGTAAAGTTGATATTCGCTATTAGTCTTGTGCTGGGTAGGGCCTTGGTATAAGGTAAGTGGCCGCGTCCATAAGGCAAGGCGATGTCACAGGAGCAGGATACAGCAGCCTGACAGGGATGGTACAGGACATGCGATGCAGGTATTCGCCAAGGCCGGAAGATGTGTGGTGGCAGCGTCGGGGTACGTGATTTTCGGCCGGAAACGGTCAGGCCACACTTTAGTAATTTTTGAAAACAGGTTAATTATTTCATGGCTGCATACGATATTCTGATTGCCGATGATCACCCCTTGTTTCGGAGCGCCCTGCAGCAGGCACTTACCATAGCACTGGGTGAAAACGTCCGTCTGGTTGAGGCGGAAAGCATTGCCCAGCTGGAAGCGCGCCTGGCCGAAAAGTCCGACTGGGATCTGGTGCTGCTGGATCTGAACATGCCGGGTGCACATGGTTTTTCCGGTCTGGTGCTGTTGCGTGGCCAGTATCCGCAAATTCCGGTGGTCATGGTTTCTGCCCAGGAAGAGGCTGCCGTCATGAGCCGCTCCCGCGAGTTTGGTGCCAGTGGTTTCATTCCCAAGTCCAGCTCTCTGGAACAGATCCAGCAGGCAGTGCAGACAGTACTGGATGGCGATGACTGGTGGCCGGAGCTGCCTGATGTCAGCGCGAGCATGACCGAAGAAGAGAAGGCTGCCAGTGCCGGCCTTGCCAGCCTGACGCCTCAACAGTTCCGTGTTTTGACCATGGTTTGTGACGGCCTGCTGAACAAGCAGATTGCCTATGACCTGAACGTGTCCGAAGCGACCGTGAAGGCCCACGTGACCGCGATTTTCCGCAAACTGAACGTACGTACCCGTACCCAGGCAGCCCTGCTGCTGCAACAGATGGAATCCATTCCTCAGCAGGCCTGACCTGTGACCTCTCAGTTCAAGGGTAAAACCGGCTGGCGCCGTATTGTCAATGCTGCCGGTTACTCCAGAGATGGCCTGAAAGCCGCTTTCACTTCGGAAGCGGCTTTTCGCCAACTGGTGGTTCTCAATCTGCTACTGATTCCTGCAAGTTTCTTTTTCTCTGTCACCGCTGTCGAGCGGGCACTGATGATCGCCGTTTGCCTGCTGTCGCTGATCATCGAGTTGTTCAACTCGGCGATCGAGGCGGTGGTTGACCGTATCTCTCTTGAACGCCATCCCCTGTCAAAGAATGCCAAGGACATGGGCAGCGCCGCCCAGCTGGTCGGCCTGTGCATGATTGCCATTGTCTGGGCGCTGATCCTGCTGGGCTGACCGGCCTCTGCCTTTTTTGAAGCTGTGGCCCGCCGTATCCACACGCGTATTTGTCCTCCATACACATATCCGTCATCCTGCGTTGCGCAAAACGCAATCGCAGGATCCATAAGCACTGGATTCTGCGACTCCGCTCCGCTGCGCGCAGAATGACAGGTTTGCGGCCAGGCTGTAG
>CAZKTB010000276.1:0-1810 GCA_964555485.1 uncultured Thiopseudomonas sp.
GTTACCTGATCAACAAGCATGGCGAGCGCTTCATGGAGCGTTATGCCCCGAACGCCAAAGACCTGGCCAGCCGTGACGTTGTTGCGCGCTCCATGGTCAAGGAAATTCTGGCTGGCAACGGCTGTGGCCCCAACGGTGACCACGTCATGCTGAAGCTGGATCACCTGGGTGAAGAAGTATTGCACAGCCGCCTGCCAGGCATCTGTGAGCTGTCCAAGACCTTTGCTCACGTTGACCCTGTCAACGCTCCGATTCCTGTTGTGCCAACCTGTCACTACATGATGGGTGGTATTGCCACCAACATCGACGGTCAGGCGATTGCCCAGGATGCCAACGGCAACGACAAGATCATTGATGGTCTGTTCGGTGTTGGTGAAGTGACCTCCGTATCCGTACACGGCGCCAACCGTCTGGGCGGCAACTCGCTGCTTGACCTGGTTGTCTTCGGCCGTGCTGCCGGTCTGTACCTGGAGAAGGCGCTGCGCGAAGGCGTTGACAGCCGCGATGCCGGCGAGTCCGACATCGAGCGCTCCATGGCCCGTCTGGCTGGCCTGAACGAGCGTACCGAAGGTGAAGACGTGGCTCCGCTGCGCAAGGAACTGCAGAACTGCATGCAGAACTACTTCGGTGTGTTCCGTACTGGCGAGTTCATGCAGAAGGGTATTGCCGAACTGGCCGAACTGCGCGAGCGCGTAGAGAAAGTCAAGATCAACGACAAGAGCAGTGCGTTCAACACCGCCCGTATCGAAGCGCTTGAGCTGCAGAACCTGTTTGAAGTTGCCGAAGCAACTGCCATTGCCGCCGAAACACGCAAGGAGTCCCGTGGTGCACACGCCCGCGAAGACTACGAGAGCCGTGACGACGAGAACTGGCTGTGCCACAGCATGTACTTCCCCGAGACGAAGACAGTCGGCAAGCGTGCCGTTAACTTCTCACCGAAAACAGTTCCTGCTTTCGAGCCACAAGAGCGTACTTACTAAGGGTTAGCATAATGTCACTGCCTAATACATTGAAAGTCAGCGTTTATCGCTACAATCCCGAAAAGGATGCCGCACCTTTCATGCAGAACTTTGACGTCAAGATCGACGGCAAGGACATGATGGTGCTGGACGTTCTGCAGCTGATCAAGGAACAGGACGAAACCCTCGCATTCCGTCGTGCCTGCCGTGAAGGCGTTTGTGGCTCCGATGGCATGTGCATGGGCGGCGTTAACGGCCTGGCCTGCATCACCCCGATTTCAGAGAAAATCGGCAAGGATGGTGTGCTGGTCATTCGTCCACTGCCTGGCCTGCCGATCATCCGTGACCTGGTGGTAGATATGAGCCTGTTCTACCAGCAGTATGAAAAAGTGCAGCCTTACCTGCAAAACGATACTCCCGCCCCGGCCATTGAGCGCCTGCAGTCTCCTGAAGACCGCGCACAACTCGACGGTCTGTACGAGTGTATCCTCTGTGCATGCTGTTCAACCGGTTGTCCATCTTTCTGGTGGAACCCGGACAAGTTCCTTGGCCCTTCCGCGTTGCTGCAGGCTTACCGCTTCCTGGCGGACAGCCGTGATACCCAGACACGCGAACGGCTGTCACGTCTGGAAGATCCGTTCAGTGTCTTCCGTTGCCGTGATATCATGAACTGTACCAATGTGTGCCCCAAGGGTCTGAACCCCAACCGTGCCATTGGCAAGATTCGCAGCATGTTGCTACAAAACGCGACCTGATCCGGGTTGCACTTTCATTTGCCCGGGCTGGCCCGGGCAAATGGGCTCTAGACAGGCGTCTTATCAAGACGCTTTGAAAGTTATTGACGACCAGCA
>CAZKTB010000277.1:0-492 GCA_964555485.1 uncultured Thiopseudomonas sp.
CCACCTACCATGTGCAATACAATGCGCAGCTGCAGTCCGACATTGAAACCGTGGCGCGCAACGTGTCACCGGGTTTTGTGCGTACCTCGCAAAGCACCGCCGACCTGTGCCGCGATACGGTGGATGCAATAGTGGCGGCCCGGGGTTTGCCCGGTCAGGTGGCGACCCTGATTTTGCCGGCGGACGTATCCTGGGGTGATGGCGGTGTGCCCTGCAGCATGCCGCAACTGGAAGCCCATGAGGTCGCCAGTGATGAAGCGGTGCAGACGGCGGTGGCGGCCATCCGTTCCGGTGGCAAGACGGCTATGCTGTTGGGCGGGCGTGCTCTGCGCGAACCGGCCTTGCTTGCGGCGGCAAAAATCGCCGCCAGTCACGGTGTGAAGCTGCTGGCCGAAACCTTTCCGACCCGCCTTGAGCGTGGTGCCGGTTTGCCACCGGTGGAGCGCATTGCCTATCTGGCAGAGCTGGCTAGTGTGCAACTTGATGATATCG
>CAZKTB010000277.1:502-1807 GCA_964555485.1 uncultured Thiopseudomonas sp.
CTTGATTCTGGTGGACAGCAAGGTGCCGGTATCGTTTTTCGCCTACCCGGGCAAAAAGAGCTATCTGGCACCCGAGGATTGCAAGGTACATGTCCTGGCCGAGCCGTCACAGGATGCGGCTGGCAGTCTGGAAAAACTGGTTGCCGCGCTGGGAGCGGAGCAGGCGCAGATCGAGCTTCAGCCCCTGCAGCCGCCTGTAGCGCCCCGGGGTCGGTTGACGGCAGCCAAGGTCTGCAAGGCAGTCGGTCACTATCTGCCGGAAGACGCCATCCTGATTGACGAGGCAATCACCTCCGGCCAGATGCTGAATGTCCTGACCGCAGGCAGCCCGCGTCACGACCTGATCACATTGACCGGTGGCGCCATTGGCCAGGGGCTGCCGAATGCCGTGGGTGCGGCGATTGCCTGTCCGGAGCGGCCGGTGATTGCGCTGATCGGTGATGGCACGGCGATGTACACCTTTCAGGCATTGTGGAGCATGGCGCGCGAGCAGCTGGATGTGACCAGCATCATTTTCAACAATGCGTCCTACTCGGTGCTGAACATCGAGCTGGAGCGGGTCGGTGGTGGCGAGGCGGGCGACAAGGCCAGATCCCAGTTCGATCTCACCGGGCCGGTGCTGGACTTTACCCGGCTGGCGCAGGGCATGGGTGTGCATGCGGTCCGGGTCAGCACCGCCGAAGAGCTCAACAAGGCGCTGGAGTACGCGCTGTCACAACCGGGCCCGCACCTGATCGAGGCCATGGTGCCGGAGGCAATTGGCGGTACTAAACGCAAACTGCTGCCCTGGGTGCTGAAGTCGTTGCCAAGCCTGCCATTGCCGGCAGCCCGTGCCCTGAAGAAAAAGCTGGCGCCCTGATCAGGCTTGTTGCTTGAAAAACTCGCCCGGTGTGCAGCCGAACTGCTGGCTGAAGGCGCTGATAAAGGCGGAAACCGATTCATAGCCACAGTCCAGCGCAACATCGGTTACCGCCAGTTGCCGCTCAAGCAGGGGCAGGGCGTTGAACAGGCGCAGGCGCTGGCGCCACAGGCGGAAGGTCAGGCCGGTTTGCTGGCTGAACAGCCGGCTGAGGGTTTTTTCTGAAACACCCAGCTGCGTGGCCCAGTCGGCCAGGCTGGTCATGTCGTCGGGCTGCTGTTGCAGCTGATTGGTGATGACCAGTAATCGGCTGTCGGCTGGCAATGGCAGCATGGAGGCCACCCGTGGCGCACTGGCCAGCTGGTCCAGCAGTACCGCAGCCAGACGGCCGTCACTGCCGTCTTCCTCATATTCAACCGGTAGCAGGCTAAAAGCCCGGATCAGCT
>CAZKTB010000278.1:0-1787 GCA_964555485.1 uncultured Thiopseudomonas sp.
CTTCTTCCAGCGGCGCCTGCAGATTCAGCAGGTAGAGTGCGCGCTTGCCGGGGGATTTGAGCACCTCATAGGCGTCATTCAATGAGGCGGCACGCTCGACAGCGGCACGCTGTTCCTGCTCACCGACCGCTGCAAAGCGGTCCGGGTGTACCAGTTTTACCGCTTCGCGATACCGCTGGTTCAGCTCTGACAGGTCCAGCTCGAATGTCAGCGGCAAGCCGAACAGCTCAAAGTGGGTACCCGCTGCACGGGCCGGATCAGACACTGAAGCTCTCGCCGCAGCCACACTCGCCACGTACGTTCGGGTTATTGAACTTGAAGCCTTCGTTGATGCCTTCGCGGACAAAGTCCAGCTCAGTACCATCGAGAAAGTCCAGACTGTCCTCGTCGACCACAACCTTCAGGCCATGGCTCTCGAATACGCGGTCGCTGTCCTGCAGCTCATCCACGTACTCCAGCACATAACCCATGCCGGAGCAGCCGGTGGTCTTGATGCCAAGGCGCACGCCCTGGCCCTTGCCGCGCTGCTCGAGTGAACGACGTACATGATCAGCGGCGGCTTCGGTCAAACTAATTGCCATTGAACACCTCGTATCCGTTACTTGGTCTGCTTTTCTTTGTAATCACGCACGGCAGCCTTGATCGCATCTTCGGCCAGTACCGAACAGTGGATCTTCACCGGCGGCAGTGCCAGCTCTTCGGCAATCTCGGTATTCTTGATCTGCTCCGCCTCGTCAATGGTCTTGCCCTTCATCCATTCGGTCGCCAGCGAGCTGGAAGCAATGGCGGAGCCGCAGCCGTAGGTCTTGAACTTGGCGTCCTTGATCACGCCGCCGTCATCCACCTCGATCTGCAGGCGCATGACGTCACCACAGGCGGGCGCACCCACCATGCCGGTACCGACGTTTTGCGCATCCGCATCAAGCTTGCCCACGTTGCGGGGGTTCTCGTAATGGTCAATCACTTTTTCACTGTAAGCCATGGTCATAATCCTCGCTATTAATGGGCTTGCCACTCAACCTTGGACAGGTCGACACCGTCTTTGTACATGTCCCACAGGGGGGACAGCTCGCGCAGTTTGGCCACAGCCTCGCGCACCTGTGCCGCCGCATGGTCCACTTCTTCCTCGGTGGTGAAACGGCCAAAGGTGAAACGGATGGAACTGTGTGCCAGCTCGTCATTGCGGCCCAGGGCACGCAGTACGTAGGAGGGCTCCAGCGATGCCGAGGTACAGGCCGAGCCGGATGATACGGCCAGATCCTTCAGCGACATCATCAGGGACTCGCCCTCGACGAAGTTGAAGCTCAGGTTGAGGAAGTGCGGCATGCGCTGGGTCTTGCTGCCGTTCAGGTAGACCTCTTCCATGTCCTGCAGCTGGCTGTAGAAACGCTCGCTGAGCGCCTTGACGCGCTCGTAATCTTTTTGCATGTCCTGCTTGGCAATGGCAAACGCCTCGCCCATGCCGACAATCTGGTGGGTCGCCAGGGTACCGGAACGCATGCCGCGCTCATGACCGCCACCGTGCATCTGGGCTTCCAGACGTACACGTGGCTTGCGACGTACATAGAGCGCACCGATGCCTTTGGGGCCGTAGGCCTTGTGGCCGGAGAAGGAAATCAGGTCGACCTTCATGCTCTGCACATCGATCGGGGTCTTGCCGGCCGACTGTGCGGCATCCACATGGAACAGCACCTTGTTGGCGCGGGTGATCTCGCCGATGGCGGCAATATCATTGACGGTGCCGATCTCGTTGTTGACGTGCATGATGGAAACCAGAATGGTGTCCT
>CAZKTB010000279.1:0-1785 GCA_964555485.1 uncultured Thiopseudomonas sp.
CCTAGTATTTATAGGGTAAAGCCGTTCGGCAAGAGGGTGATTTAGTAGCGCTTACAATCAAGATACTGAATTCCGCGAAAGATGATCTGAAGGCTGCTTTCCAGTTTTATGAAAAGCAGCAGGCAGGGCTGGGCAAGTATTTTTTGAGTTCGTTACAAGCTGATATTGATTCACTTCATTTTTTTGCCGGAATTCATCCGGTTTATGCTGAAAAATTTTATCGCCTGCTGGCTCGGCGTTTTCCTTATGCCGTCTACTATCAGGTCGAAAATGAGCTAGTCAGTGTTTATGCGGTTTTGGACTGTCGACGGAGCCCGGAGAATAATCAGCAGCGGTTAAAGTGAATCGATATTCTGAGCATCTGATGGTGTCCGCTTCACCACTGGCAGAAAACAAAACGGCCACCCATGGGTGGCCGTTTTCGTTGGTGACAAGCCTTACTTGCGGTTCAGCTTGTTTTCCAGGTAGTGGATGTTGACGCCACCCTTCATGAAACCCTTGTCGTTCATCAGGTTGATGTGCAGGTCCACATTGCTCTTGATGCCGTCAATGATGATCTCATCCAGCGCATTGCGCATGCGCGCCATGGCTTCGTCACGGTTCTCGCCCCAGGTGATGATCTTGCCGATCAGTGAGTCGTAGTGAGGCGGTACGCTATAGCCACTGTACAGGTGCGTATCCATGCGCACGCCGTTGCCGCCGGGCGCGTGAAAATGCTTGACCAGGCCGGGGCTGGGCAGGAAGTTGTCCGGGTCCTCGGCGTTGATCCGGCATTCGAAGGCATGGCCACGGAAGCGGATATCACGCTGGGTGACGGACAACGGGTTGCCGGCAGCGATGCTGATCATTTCCTTGACCAGGTCGAAGCCGGTGATCATCTCGGTGATCGGGTGCTCAACCTGGATCCGGGTGTTCATCTCGATGAAGTAGAAACGGCCGTCTTCGTAGAGGAATTCGAAGGTGCCGGCACCACGGTAGCCGATATCGATACAGGCCTGCACACAGCGTTCGTAGACTTTTTGGCGGGCAACCTCGTCGATGAAGGGCGCGGGTGCCTCTTCAATGACCTTCTGGTGGCGGCGCTGCAGTGAGCAGTCACGGTCACCGAAGTGCACGGCATTGCCCTGGCCATCAGCCATGACCTGGATCTCGACGTGGCGCGGGTTGCCCAGGAACTTCTCCATGTAGACAACCGGGCTGCCAAATACGGCACCGGCTTCGTTGCGCGTGTGCTCGACGGCGCGGATCAGTTCGTCTTCGTGGTGCACCACGCGCATACCGCGTCCGCCACCACCGGCGGCCGCCTTGATGATGACGGGAAAACCGACTTCATGAGCAATGCGCATGATCTCTTCGTTGTCTTCCGGCAGCGGGCCGTCAGAACCTGGTACCACGGGTACGCCGGCTTTTTTCATGGCGTCCTTGGCGGCCACCTTGTCACCCATCATGCGGATGACGTCGGCCTTGGGGCCAATGAAGGTGAAACCAGAGTTTTCTACCTGTTCGGCAAAGTCGGCGTTTTCCGCCAGGAAGCCGTAGCCGGGATGAATGGCGTTGGCGCCGGTTACTTCGGCAGCGGCAATGATGGCCGGGATCTGCAGATAGGACTGGGCTCCGGGAGCCGGGCCGATGCAAACGGTTTCATCAGCCAGGGACAGGTGCATCAGGTCGCGGTCAGCCGCAGAATAGACGGCTACGGTTTTAATGCCCATTTCCTTGCACGCGCGCAAGACGCGCAGTGCAATTTCACCGCGGTTGGCAATCAGGACTTTTTCCAGCATTGCG
>CAZKTB010000280.1:0-1785 GCA_964555485.1 uncultured Thiopseudomonas sp.
TACTGTGCCGACCTGTGATTGCCGGTCAGGTGTAGCCAGAACAGCAGTAGCAGCACCACGCCTATGACCGGCAGCATCAACAGGTTGATCTGGCTCCAGCCCAGTGTGTTGAGCAGGTAGCCGGAGCTGAACGAGCCGGCGGCCACTGTGCCGAAAATCAGGAAGTCGTTCATCGCCTGGGCCTTGGAGCGCTCCGACTGGCTGTAGGTGTCGGTGACCAGTGCGGTTGAGCCGATAAAGCCGAAGTTCCAGCCAATGCCCAGCAGGATCAGTGAACCCCAGAAATTCAGCAGGCCCATGCCCAGCAGGGCCAGCACACCGGACAGGCCAATGATGATCAGGCCAGCGGCGGTGATGCTGATCTTGCCGAAGCGGTCGATCAGCCGGCCGGTGATGAAGCTTGGGCCAAACATTGCCAGTACGTGCCACTGAATGCCGAGGGTGGCATGATCCGAGCTGTAACCATGGGCCACCATGGCCATGGGGGCTGCGGTCATGATGAAGGCCATCAGGCCGTAGGATACGATGCCGGCAATCACTGCCACCACGAAGCGCTGTTGCCGTGCAATTTCCAGCAGCGGCCGTGCATGTCCGGCCTCGCTGGCAAACTGCAGGCTTGGCAGGCGCAGTGCCAGCAGCAAAGGCAGGGCCAGTAGTGCCAGTGCCGCCTGGCTGACAAAGCTGCCGGCAAAGGGCAGGCCGTCCCAGGCATCGCGGGTCCAGATGACCACTTGTGGGCCTATGATGGCAGCGACCAGTCCGCCCACCATGATGCGCGAAATGGCCTTGGGGCGTTCTTTTGCCGGTACGCTGTCGGAGGCGGCAAAACGGTAGTTTTGTACGTTGGCGGCATAGAAGCCGGCCAGTGCAGTACCCACGCAAAACAGCATGAAGCTGTACTGGGCGATACCGTAAGCGGCCACCAGTCCGGCGATGACCGCCATCAGTGCGCCCAGGGTGTAGGCCTGACGGCGGCCCAGATAGCGCATCAGCATGGCGGCAGGAATGGTCGACAATGCCAGCCCCAGGTTGAACAGGCTGACCGGCAGGGTGGCCATTGAAGGGTCGCTGGCCAGCTGCATGCCGACCAGCCCGCCCAGGGAAATGATGATGGGTGGCGAGGCGCCACCCAGAGACTGGGCGCCGACCAGCAGCCAGAGGTTGCGCTTGCTGCTGGTGGCAACTGAAGAAGAGCCGTGATTTGTCTTGGTCATGAAAGCCTGGTCGATAATTTCGGGACGGCGATGGTATCACTTTTGATAATATTTTGGTGTCAAACCCCGTGCCGGCAACGATGGCGTGACCGGCTCCGCGAAACTATACTGCTGACCGGATGCATGTTGCGTGCATGCCGCTATCTGATACGGGAGAAACAATGCAGGGCCTGAAACGCAAGCTGGTGTATGTCAGCCTGTTTGAAACCATTGCCATCGTCATGACCAGCCTGATCCTGATCGCGCTGGGGCACGACCTGTTCCATTCCGGCACTGTGTCGGTGGTGGTGTCGGTGATTGCGGTGGTCTGGAACCTGACCTGGAATACCGGCTTCGAATTCTGGGAGGCCCGCCAGAGCGTGCGCGGTCGCAGCATCAGGCGACGCACGGCGCATGCGGCAGGCTTCGAGGGCGGGCTGGCGCTGATGACCATTCCGCTGTTTGCCTGGTGGCTGGATATCAGCCTGTGGGATGCTTTCTGGCTGGATGCAGGGTTTTTGCTGTTTTTCCTGATTTATACCTTCATTTTCAACTGGTTTTTTGACCGTATTTTCGGTTTGCCGCTGTCGGC
>CAZKTB010000281.1:0-1782 GCA_964555485.1 uncultured Thiopseudomonas sp.
CATCAGTACCTGCAACAAAGAATACCTTGCTGCCCGGTAGCGGACGGCTGGCACCGCGCATGGCAGAAATATGTACAAAAACCTGTGCGCCGCCATTGTCCGGCTTGATAAAGCCGAAGCCCTTGTCGTCGTTCCAGCTGTGTAGAGTGCCGAGCTGTTCCATGGCGATCTCCGTAACGGGCGGGAAAAACGGTACAGTATAGACTCGATGCCGCCTTTTTTGCTGGCAAGGTGCTTGTCGGAGTGTCTTGTCACGGTATATGGCGGGACAGGTCGCATATTGCTCTGGTGTGTCTTGCTACACCACTTCACCGGTAGCATGGGCGCTGGCCCAGGCCCACTGGAAGTTGAAGCCGCCCAGATGGCCAGTTACGTCCAGCACCTCGCCGATAAAGTACAGGCCGGGCTGCTTGCGTGATTCCATGGTTTTTGACGAGACTTCATCGGTATTGATACCGCCCAGAGTAACCTCGGCAGTACGGTAGCCCTCGGTACCGGCAGGGGTGATCTGCCAGTTGCCAAACGCCTCGGCGACGGCTTCGAGCTGGCCGGGGTTGTATTGGCGCATGGGGCGGCTGTCGATAGCGAAATGCTCCAGCAGTGCACTGGCCAGCTTACGGGTAAAGCGTTCACCAAGCAGGGTTCTCAATTCGCTGTCGGGCCGTTGTGTCTGTTGCTCCTGTAACCAGCTCAAACCATCACTGCTACCAAACAGATTCAGCTGCAGACTGTCGCCAGCCTGCCAGAAGGACGAGATCTGCAACATCACAGGTCCACTCAGGCCGCGATGGGTGAACAGCAAGTCATCGGTAAAGCTGGTGTCGTTACAGCTGACGGTAACGCTCTCTACCGCGGTGCCGGACAGGCTCTTGCATAGGGCAGACAGCTCGGGCTCGGTAATGGTGAAGGGTACCAGGCCGGCACGGGTTGGTAGCAGGCTGTGGCCGAACTGCTGGGCAACCTGATAACCGAAGCCGGTAGCGCCCATGGTCGGAATCGACAGGCCGCCGGTGGCGATCACCAGTGAGCGACACTGCCAGCTGCCCTGGCTGGTATCGACCCTGAAACCACCAGGGTCCAATGCGGTAATGTTCTTGATGGAAGTGTTCAAACGAATATCGGCACCAGCGCTGGCACACTCGGCCAGCAGCATGTCGAGAATGCTTTTGGCGCCATCACGGCAGAATAGTTGCCCCGGGTTCTTTTCCACATGGGCAACGCCGTGACGTTCGGTCAGTGTCAGAAAGTCCCAGGGCGTATAACGCGCCAGTGCCGACTTGACGAAATGCCGGTTGCTGCACAGGTAATCGGCAGGCGTGGCGTGCAGGTTGGTGAAATTGCAGCGTCCGCCACCGGACATCAGGATTTTCTTGCCTGCCTTGTTGGCGTGATCCAGCACCAGCACCTTGCGCCCGCGATGGCCGGCTTCCTGGGCACAGAACAGTCCTGCTGCGCCAGCGCCAATGATGATTACGTCGGGGGTTTGCATGGGGTGGTGATTCTCTTTTTGGTTAGTGCTGTTTGGAGGCCCGGAGTCAGCATGAGCGGGGTATGGGTTACGCAAACACGCCGCAAGTACATCCCTGTAGGCTCCGTGCCGCCATCCCTGGCGGCACAGGGTTTGCTCCACCCATACCCCGCTCATGCGGTAGTTTTGTGCAATCGGCCCGTTATTTTACACATGATTATTTATAACCAAGTGTGCTGATTCGATTTCATACCTTGAAGAGCATGCGCACTGAGGGTTTTCAGATTAGAGCATGTGAAGACGAGCGGTTTGCA
>CAZKTB010000282.1:0-1781 GCA_964555485.1 uncultured Thiopseudomonas sp.
CCACACTCCTTGCGGCGCTTGAGCCAGTCGAACAGGCGCAGCTGGGTCGGGATCGCCAGTGCGGCACCCAGCGGACAGATATAGCGGCAGTAGACCTTGCGGGTGAAGATGTTAATTACCAGCAGGATTACGGCGTAGAGCACGAAGCTCCACTCACGCATGAAGTGCAGCGTGATGGCGGTCTTGAACGGCTCGACCTCGGCATAGACTTCGGCGGTGGCGATGCTGTCCAGCGAGACCGCGAACAGCGCCAGCAGGATGATGTACTTCACCGCCCACAGACGCTCGTGCACGGCCCAGGGCAGTTCGTACTGCTTGATCTTCAGCGCGCGGGCAGCTTCGTTGATCAGCTCCTGCAATGCACCGAATGGGCACAGCCAGCCACAGAACACGCCACGGCCCCAGAGCAGGATGCTGATGGCGACGAAGCTCCACATGATGAACATGATCGGGTCGATCAGGAAGGTATCCCACTTGAAGTCGCCCATGAACGCATGGGTGAAGGCGAAGACGTTGACCACCGAGATCTGGCCCAGCGCATACCAGCCGATGAACAGCACGGTGAAGGCCAGGTAGCTGACACGGATCTTCTTCAGCAGACGCGGACGGCGGGCCAGGATGTCCTGCATGAACAGGATCACTACCAGCACTCCCAGGGCTACCAGCAGTACGGCAACCTGGAAGCTCTTCTGGTGCCATACCTGCAGCCACAGCGGACGGTTGGCTTCGGCAATGGCGGCCAGCTCGGCCTTGGTCAGCACCGGACGCTCGATGTATTCCTCGGGCCACTGATAGCCCAGCTCGAAGCTGGTGAACAGGCTGTCGATCGGACCGGTCTGGCGACGTACCAGCAGCTCGAAGTTCAGGTTGCTGCCCGGATCGATGGCGTACTGCGCCTTGCCGATGAAGATGCCCATTTCATGGAAATCCGGCATGCCTTCGGCATAGACGTCGCTCAGGCGGTAATAGTCCAGGTCACGGAAGCTGATGACGTCACCAAACTGACGCAGCTGGATGCGGTCGAAGATACCGCCACGGACATAACCGGAACCCTTGAAGGAGAACGGACCGTTGGCCACCACGCCAAAGGCATAGTCGCCCGGCTCCAGCAGGCTCATGATGTATTCGTACTGCTTGTCACCAAGAATGTTGCGGCCGATGGTCGGCGTGGTCAGGTCGGAAAAGTACAGATCGATGAAGGTATCGTCACGACGCTCCGGAGTGGCAACATCAATGCCTTCGGCTTCGGTGCCGACAAAGGCATCGTCAACCTGGCCATGGGTCAGCAGCAAACGGCGGACCGAGCCGTCACCGGTCAGGGTGGCCCAGTCTTTCTTCTCATACTGGTCCATCTTGATGCTGGAGGGCTTGGGCTTGATGTCGGCGTGCGGCTCGACCAGACCCAGGCTAACCGCGACCTTGTGCGCAGCAGTCATCACTGCCTCGTTGAGCACCATCACGGTTACGGTGGCACCGGAGACGGCGTCAATGGTGACGGCCGACTCGTCCTTGGTGCGACCAATCACTACACGCTGGTTGACGTGAATGCCCTGGTACTTGCCGGCAAAATCGTGCAGCTTCTGCTCGGGGATACCGATCAGCAGAATGGGCTCATCGTGATAGAGGACATAGTTGTCCAGGATATTGCCCTCGGTATCGAGGATCACCTGCATGTTCATCGGTTTGCCCGAATAAGCAGGAATGGGTGCAACATTGATGGTCTCAAAGGCGTAAGCAACGATCTCGTCACCCTGTTTCAGGGTGCGTACACCGAACTCGCC
>CAZKTB010000283.1:0-1779 GCA_964555485.1 uncultured Thiopseudomonas sp.
CGGGATTTGCCAACCAATCCTAATAGTTCCTACAGCGAGCCAGCCCATTCCTGTGCGAGGGGGCTTGCCCCGAGTTTCGCGCTTGATATTTCCTCAGGGGCAAGCCCCTTCGCACAACAAGTTGTGCAGCTGCATTTCGAGCCCCGGCATCCCGGGGCAAAACGCCATATCAAAGACTTGGCAGCAATGGTTGCGCCGATTCCACGGCACAGAACAGCTTCAGCCCGTCACCTTCCACATCGAAGTGCGCCACTCCGCCCTGCCCGGCCAGCTCGCCAAAGAGAATGGCATCGGCCAGCGGCTTCTTGATGTGCTCCTGAATCACCCGCGCCATCGGGCGCGCACCCATCGCCGGATCATAGCCCGCGTCGGCCAGCCACTGCCGCGCAGCGGCACTGACCTCAAGCTGCACCAGCTTGTCTTCCAGTTGCGCCTGCAGCTCGACCAGGAACTTGTCCACTACCGAAGCCAGCACTTGCGGGCTCAGGCGACCAAACTGGATGATGGCATCCAGCCGGTTGCGAAACTCCGGCGTAAAGGCCTTCTTGATCACTTCCAGCGCATCACTGCTGTGATCCTGCTCGGTGAAGCCCATTGACGCCCGGGCCGACGACTCGGCACCGGCGTTGGTGGTCATCACCAGAATCACATGACGGAAGTCGGCCTTGCGTCCGTTGTTGTCGGTCAGCGTACCGTTATCCATCACCTGCAGCAGCAGGTTGAACACATCCGGATGGGCCTTCTCGATCTCGTCCAGCAACAGCACGCAATGCGGCTGTTTGGTGATGACCTCGGTCAACAGGCCACCCTGGTCAAAACCCACATAGCCGGGCGGCGCACCGATCAGGCGCGAAACGGTGTGACGCTCCATGTACTCGGACATGTCAAAGCGCACCAGCTCGATACCCAGTGAGCGCGACAACTGCTTGGCCACCTCGGTCTTGCCCACCCCGGTCGGACCGGCAAACAGGAAAGAACCAACCGGCTTGTCGGGCTCGCGCAAACCGGCCCGCGCCAGCTTGATTGCCGAGGCCAGCGCCTCGATGGCGGCATCCTGGCCAAACACGGTCAGGCGCAAGTCACGCTCCAGGTTACGCAGCTGGGTCTTGTCCGAACGACTGACCTGACGACCCGGCACCCGGGCGATTTTTGCCACTATCTGCTCGATCTGCTCGACATCAACCTTTTCGGCACGCTCGTCTGCAGGCTTGAGCCGCTGATAGGCACCGGCTTCGTCCACCACATCCACCGCCTTGTCCGGCAGCAGGCGGTCACTGATATAGCGTGCCGACAGCTCCGCGGCTGCCTGCAATGCCTCATCGGTATAGGGCAAGCCATGATGCTCTTCAAAACGGCCACGCAGCCCCTGCAGGATACGAGTGGTCTCGTCGATGCTCGGCTCCAGCACATCGATTTTCTGGAAACGCCGGGCCAGCGCACGATCCTTCTCGAAAACCTCGCGATATTCCTGGAAGGTGGTCGAGCCAATGCAGCGGATCTCGCCGCTGGACAGCAGCGGCTTGAGCAGGTTGGAAGCGTCCATGACGCCGCCGCCCACGGCACCTGCGCCAATGATCATGTGGATTTCGTCGATGAACAGGATCGCATCCGGGCGCTTGCGCAGCGCATTGAGCAGATCCTTGAAGCGCTTCTCAAAGTCGCCGCGATACTTGGTACCGGCCAGCAAGGCACCCATGTCCAGGGCATAGACATGGCTTTTCAGCAGCAACTCGGGTACCTGGCCCTGCTCGATACGCCAGGCCAGACCTTCGGCAATCG
>CAZKTB010000284.1:0-1777 GCA_964555485.1 uncultured Thiopseudomonas sp.
TCGGTAGCCACTGCCATGGCACCACCCAGGGCATCAATCTCCTTGGCCAGATGACTTTTACCGATACCACCAATGGCCGGATTGCAGCTCATCTGCCCCAGGGTATCCAGGTTATGGGTTAACAACAGGGTCTTGCTGCCCATGCGGGCGGCAGCCAGTGCAGCCTCGGTGCCGGCATGGCCACCACCAATGACGATGACATCGAAACGGGAAGGGTAATCCACTTTGTACCTCAAAACTTGTTCTCCACCACTGTGCTGGCGGGAACCTGATACTCGCACTTAACCGGACAGAAACAGGCTGTTAGATTGTCTAGAGACTGGCCTGATGCCGCTGCGTTGTATAAGCGGCAATTTTTAGACAGTTTGCTGGAGCATGGATTGAATGGGGTGTAATTCTATCACCTTCGTTTGCTCCGGGTAAAAGAGCCTTGCCACGAAAGCAATCAAAGATAAAAAAACAAGATAAAGATAAAAAGCTTGTAGTTATTGATTTTATTAGTGGGGACAGTTTCTGTGTATAAGGCTTGATTTGGTAATTATTTCATCAAGTTACAGTGTTTAAAAGTCTGCTGACAAGCTCTGGTAAAGCGCTGCACAGCCGTTGCATGGCCTGTGGGCAACTACCCAAGTTATCCACAGCGGTTTTTTTCGACAGCTTGTCCAGACAGTTTTCAACCTGTCTCAAGGCCGGTTATGCACAGGGCTCAGCCGATAGATTATTTACCGATGCAAAAGCTGGAAAAGATCCTTCCAAGCAGGTCATCGGCACTGAATTCGCCGGTAATTTCACCAAGATGCTGCTGTGCCTGGCGCAAGTCTTCAGCCAGCAGTTCTCCCGCCATACTGTGGACAAGTTGTTCATAACCGCTGGTCAAGCTGTGATCAGCTTGCTGCAAGGCTTGCAAATGGCGGCGTCTGGCACTGAAGGTACCTTCACCGGTTTGTTGATAACCCATGCAAGACTTCAGGTGCTCACGCAGCAGTTCGATACCTTCACCCTGTTTGGCTGACAGACTGATGCTGCAGTGGCCATCGGCAAACTCCTCCATGCCGGCAACTTCACCGGACAGGTCGATCTTGTTGCGAACCAGAGTCACCTTGGCCAATGGTGGTGACTGATCGAGAAACTCGGGCCAGAGGGCAAAGGGATTAGCCGCTTCATCATTGCTGCTGTCCACCACCAGCAGGATGCGGTCGGCCTGGTCGATGGCCTGCAGGGCACGCTCGACACCTATCCTTTCAACTTGGTCGGTGGTTGCACGCAGGCCTGCGGTATCAGTGACATGCAGCGGCATGCCGTCAATGTGCACATGCTCGCGCAGTGTGTCACGGGTTGTACCGGCAATATCGGTGACAATGGCCGCTTCGTGGCCAGCCAGCTGATTGAGCAGACTGGACTTGCCGGCATTGGGCCGGCCGGCAATCACCACATTCATGCCGTCACGCAACAATGCGCCCTGCCCGGCCTTGTGGATAACCTGTTTCAGTTGCGCGCGCACGTCTTCCAGTTGTTGCAGGATCTGGCCATCGGCAAGAAAATCGATTTCCTCCTCGGGAAAATCGATTGCCGCTTCGACATGAATGCGTAGTGCAATCAGCTGATCGCTCAGCTGGTGCACATGGCGGGAAAACTCGCCCTGCAACGAACGCACCGCATTGCGGGCGGCTTGCTCCGAGCTGGCCTCGATCAGGTCGGCAATCGCCTCGGCCTGGGCCAGATCCAGCTTGTCATTGAGAAAGGCACGCTCGCTGAATTCGCCGGGACGTGCCAGACG
>CAZKTB010000285.1:0-1776 GCA_964555485.1 uncultured Thiopseudomonas sp.
CGTGGCTGGCGGCAATTTCGTTAATGACCGGATAACTGACTGGCACGTTGTAAAGTGCACCCACCTCACGCGCCAGACCGGTCAGCGACAGGCAGTCGCCACGGTTCGGAGTCAGGTCGACTTCGATGGCCACATCGTTGAGATCCAGATATTCACGCAGGCACTGGCCAACCGGTGCATCCGCCGGCAGTTCGATGATACCGCTGTGATCGTCGCTGATTTTCAGCTCGTCGGCCGAGCACAGCATGCCGAACGATTCGACACCGCGCAGCTTGGCTTTCTTGATCTTGAAGTCGCCGGGCAGCACTGCACCGACTTTGGCAAAGGCCACCTTAAGGCCGGCACGGGCGTTGGGCGCACCACAGACCACATTGACCTGTTGTTCGCCGTCGCTGACCACGCACAGGCTCAGCTTGTCGGCATCCGGGTGCTGACCGCACTCCAGAACCTCGCCAACCACCACACCGCTGAATTCGCCGGCCACCGGCTCAACGGCATCCACTTCCAGGCCGGCCATGGACAGGCGGGCCACCAGTTCGTCACGGCCAACACCCGGTTCAACCAGGGTGCGCAACCACTGTTCACTGAATTTCATGCTGTTCTCCTTTGGCCTGAATTAACGGAATTGCGCCAGAAAGCGCAGGTCATTGTCGAAGAACAGACGCAAGTCGTTCACTCCATAGCGCAGCATTGCCAGCCGCTCCACACCCATGCCGAAGGCAAAGCCGCGGTATTTCTCGGTGTCGATGCCGCTCATGCGCAGCACATTCGGATGCACCATGCCGCAGCCCATGACTTCCAGCCAGCCGGTCTGCTTGCACACGCGGCAGCCGTCGCCGTTACACATCACGCACTGCATGTCGACTTCGGCAGAGGGCTCGGTGAACGGGAAAAAGGACGGACGGAAACGCACCGCTAGATCCTTCTCGAAGAACACACGCAGGAACTCTTCGATGGTGCCCTTGAGGTCGGCGAAGTTGACGTCTTCGTCAATCAGCAGGCCTTCAACCTGGTGGAACATCGGCGAGTGGGTGATATCCGAGTCACAGCGGTACACACGGCCCGGGCAAACAATGCGGATGGGCGGTTGCTGGGCTTCCATGGTGCGGATCTGTACCGGTGAAGTATGGGTACGCAGCAGCATGTGGGCATCGAAATAGAAGGTATCGTGCATGGCGCGTGCCGGGTGGTGATCCGGAATGTTCAGCGCCTCGAAGTTGTGATAATCGTCTTCAACTTCCGGGCCTTCGGCCACGTCGTAGCCGATGTGGGCGAAGAATTGCTCAATGCGCTCCAGCGTACGGGTGACCGGATGCAGGCCACCGGATTGCTGGCCGCGGCCCGGCAGGGTCACGTCCAGGGTTTCGGCTGCCAGCTTTTCATTCAGCGCGGCTTCTTCCAGCAGTTGCTTGCGGCTGTTGAGGCCGTCCTGCACCTGCTCCTTGGCGGCGTTGATGATGGCGCCAGCCTTTGGGCGCTCTTCAGCAGTGAGCTGGCCTAGTTGACGCATCAGCAGGCTGAACTCGCCCTTTTTGCCCAGGAATTGCACGCGCAGCTGTTCCAGCGCCTGCACATTATCGGTTGCTGCAATGGCCGCCAGTGCCTGGCTGACCTGTTGATCGAGATTGTCCATGTAGACTCCGTTGGAGATGCTTGCAAAGCGCTCTGTCTTGTTCTTTGCAAGCAGCTCTGGTTTTTGTGCCACGTCCGCCGGGGCATGACTTGCGCAAACACGCCGCAATTACATCCATGTAGGCTCTTCAACGCCATCCATGG
>CAZKTB010000286.1:0-1774 GCA_964555485.1 uncultured Thiopseudomonas sp.
GGGTTCTGCCCAGCTGCAACAGCAGATCGAGCAGGCCCGCCAGGACATGGAGCTGGCCCGTCGCAAGGGTGACCTCAACCGCATGGCCGAGCTGCAGTACGGCGTGATTCCCGGTCTGGAGCGACAGCTGCAGGATGTCGATCAGCACAGCAAAGTGGAAAACCAGCTGCTGCGCAACAAGGTGACCGATGAGGAAGTGGCCGATGTGGTTTCCAAGTGGACCGGCATTCCGGTGTCCAAGATGCTGGAAGGCGAGCGCGACAAGCTGATCAAGATGGAGCAGTTGCTGCATACCCGCGTGATTGGCCAGAGCGAAGCGGTTACCGCTGTATCCAACGCGGTACGCCGCTCCCGTGCCGGTTTGGCCGATCCGGATCGCCCGGCTGGCTCCTTCCTGTTCCTTGGCCCGACTGGTGTGGGCAAGACCGAGCTGTGCAAGGCGCTGGCCGAGTTCCTGTTCGACACCGAGGACGCCATGGTGCGCATCGACATGTCGGAGTTCATGGAGAAGCACTCGGTGGCCCGCCTGATCGGTGCGCCTCCCGGCTATGTGGGTTACGAAGAGGGTGGTTACCTGACCGAAGCGGTACGCCGCAAGCCGTACTCGGTGGTGTTGATGGACGAGGTGGAAAAAGCCCATCCCGACGTGTTCAACGT
Source organism: uncultured Thiopseudomonas sp. (assembly GCA_964555485.1). GTDB lineage: Bacteria > Pseudomonadota > Gammaproteobacteria > Pseudomonadales > Pseudomonadaceae > Thiopseudomonas. Next base: position 658 of record CAZKTB010000286.1, read on the forward strand.
GCTGCTGCAGGTTCTGGAAGATGGTCGCCTGACCGACAGCCATGGCCGCACCGTGGACTTCCGCAATACAGTGGTGGTGATGACCTCCAACCTGGGGTCGGCACAAATCCAGGAGCTGGTAGACGACCACGAAGCCCAGCGTGCTGCGGTGATGGATGCTGTTGGCAGCCACTTCCGTCCGGAGTTCATCAACCGGATTGACGAGCTGGTGATCTTCGAGCCGCTGAACAAGGAGCAGATTGCCGGTATCGCGCAGATCCAGCTGGGTCGTCTGCGTCAGCGTCTGGCCGAGCGTGGCCTGAGCCTTGAGCTGAGCAGCGAGGCCATGGACAAGCTGATTGATGTGGGTTACGACCCTGTCTATGGTGCGCGGCCGCTCAAGCGCGCCATCCAGCGCTGGATCGAGAACCCGCTGGCACAGCAGATCCTGTCCGGCCAGTTTGGCGAGGGTGCGCAGATCCGTGCGCAGGTGGCAGATGGCGAGATAGTCTTCGCCTGAGGCTGCTGATTCACGTAAACCCTTCTTCCTTTTTGGAAGAAGGGTTTTTTATTGCCTGACCGAAAAGTCTGCTTGTGGCGAACCGGTTCGGTTTTTTGGCGAACCTGATTCAAGCTGTTGTTAGTAATAGGCATTCTCAAATGCGCGTGGTTAATTGTCGCAGGCCATTGCGTCGCCCTGTGGCAGGGAACAGTATGAGCTGAAGATTAAGCATTTTGTGGATCATAGCCATGCGCACATTAATCAGGATCTGTCTCTTGTTGCTGGCCGCCGGCGCCTGGTCGGCATCCGCCAGCACCGGGCTCCCGGTGAAGCCGGGTTCGTCAACTGCGGACCACAGCAAGTTTGCCGAGTTGCAGAAGGATTTTACCAGCGGGCCGGAAGTTACCCGGGCCTGCCTGGCCTGTCATACCGAGGCGGCAAAACAGCTGCAGCAGACCACCCACTGGAAGTGGGAGTTCAACCAGCCGACAACCGGGCAGGTGCTGGGCAAAAAGCATGAGCCCAACGTGTTTTGCGGCAGCCTCAAGTCCAACTATCCGCGCTGTACCTCCTGTCATATAGGTTATGGCTGGGAAGACAAGGACTTCGACTTCACTGCCGAGCAGAACGTCGACT
>CAZKTB010000287.1:0-1772 GCA_964555485.1 uncultured Thiopseudomonas sp.
GCCGGCACGAAAATGGCAAAGCAGACACCGCCGCCACTGAACAGGGCCCACCAGACCGGCTCGTCACTGCGTTTGATTGTCTTGCTCATAACACCCCCCAGAAAATCCAGGCTGCCAGCACGAATACACCGGCCACTCCGGCCCACTGGCCAGCCACAATCAGGTTGTCGGGCACTTTCTTGCTGCCCAGACGGATCGGCATCACCCGCGGAAACAGCACAAAGAAGGTCGCCGCATGATACAGGCTGGCTACCAGTGCCAATGTGTTGAGTGCCAGTACCAGCGGGCTGCCCATGACAACAACCCAGCCCTGCCAGGCATGCTCGCCCTGGCCCAGCGCATAGATGCCGGTCAGCATGCACAGGATGAAAAACACCAGCGGCAATACAGTGGCTTCGCGCAGCATGTAGGCCCTGAAGGCCGGATTTTTCAGCCACCAGGTGCGGCCCAGTTCAGTCTTGTAACTCATGACTTTTTCCTCCTGAACAGTTGCAGCACCATGTCCTGCGCCGACAACACTTTGGCCTGGTTGACTGCAGCAGCCGGATCCACCGATTGCGGACAGACATCCGAACAATAGCCGACAAAGGTGCAGCTCCAGGCGCCCTCATCCGAGCTGATCAGCGGCATGCGCTCGGCACGGCCCTGGTCGCGGCTGTCGAGGTTGTAACGGTGCGCCAGTGCCAGTGCGCCGGGGCCGATGAATTCGGGATTGAGCCCGAACTGCGGACAGGCCGCGTAGCACAGGCCGCAGTTGATGCAGTCGGAAAACTGCTGATACTTTTCCAGCTGCGCCGGTGTCTGCAGATTCGGTGTCATCTCGCTGACGCCATTGTCCTGCTCCCTGATGATGTAGGGCTGGATGGCGTCCAGATGCTGCATGAACTGCTCAAGATCGACGATCAGGTCCCGCTCGACCGGGAAGTGCGCCAGCGGCTCGATCAGCAGGCTGCCGGCCGCCGCGTAGTCGCGCAGGAACACCTTGCAGCCGAGCGTGGGTTCGCCGTTGATCATGAAACCGCAGGAGCCGCAGATGGCCATGCGACAGGACCAGCGGTAACTCAGGCTGGAATCTTGTTCTTCCTTGATGTAATTGAGCGCATCCAGTACCGAGGTGCTGTCATCAAAGGGCACCTGATAGCTTTCCACCACAGGCTCGCTGTGCTGTTCCGGCAGGTAGCGCTGGATTCTGACTTCCATGGTTTTCATGCTTCGTCTCCTGTGCCAGCCTCGCCGTAGGCGCGTACGCCCGGCGGCAGAATGGATACATCCACCTCCTGCCATTCAAGACGGGCATCACCGCCGCCCTGATAGTGCACCAGACTGTGCTTGAGGTACTGCTCGTCATCGCGCTCGGTACAGCCCTCATCCAGACGCTGGTGTGCACCACGGGACTCGCGGCGCTGCAAGGCGCCTAGACAGGTGGCTTCGGCGATATCCAGCCCGTAGCCCAGCTCGAGGAAGTACAGCAATTCGGTGTTGTAGGCCTTGCTGGTATCACGGATGCCCGCCTGCAGATACTGCAGCTTGAGTTCGCGCAGGGTATCCAGGGTTTGCTGCATGCTGGCTTCCATGCGGTAGATGCCGCAGCCATCCTCCATGGTTTTCAGCATGGCGCGCTTGATCTCTACCCAGTTGTATTCCCTGTCGTGGTCACAGAGTCCGTCCAGCTGCCGCTGTTGCCGTTCTGCCTGCTGCTCCAGCGTGGCGAGATCTGCATGCGCATGCTGGCGGGCATGGGCCACCGCCTGCTCGCCGGCCAGACGGCCAAA
>CAZKTB010000288.1:0-1756 GCA_964555485.1 uncultured Thiopseudomonas sp.
CGACACCCTGCTCCGGCGTCACCTGTGGCGAAACCATTTCCAGCAGGTTGAACTGGGATGCCACCTGAAACAGCGCGCCAGCATTGGCCGCATCGGCGTGCAGCTGCAACACATCGGCTACCTGTTCGCGCACACGCAGACGCGGCACGAGATTCTGCTGATCAAACTGCTCCAATTGCAGTCCAAACTTGTCGCGCAGCTCCTGCAGCATGGGTGCGGAAAATCCGCCACAGTCCCAGCTGTTGCCATTGACCAGCGAAGTCAGCCGCCTGTCCTGCAGCCGTAACTGGCTGCGGACCTGATCGGGAGATTGCTCGGTAAAGCCGGTGAGTTGCCTGAACCAGTTCATGAATGACGCCCTGCGTTGCAGTCCTGAAGAACTGCATCATGCCAGCCTGGCGGCACAAACGCATACAGGCTGGCATCACGCATGCTGGCAAAGAGCGCGGATCAGTCCCTGTCCTCGTCCTGCTCTTCCTCGTCATCCACGCCCATGGCACGGCGCAGTTCGCGGCCGTGGCTGGCGGCGTACTCGTGGCCGGCCTGACCGATTTCCTGCAGCACGGCAAGATCGACCTCATCAAAGGTCAGAATGCGGCCGCCCTTTTCGTCGACCAGTTTCTGCGCAGCGGCCTTGTCGGCAAAGGACACCAGCGTCGGGCCCATGGCGCCAATCAGGTCGGTGCCGGTGACGTACCAGGCATCACGTGCTTCTACCAGGTGCTCGTCTTGCGGCCGGTCCCAGTGCGCAACGGACATGTCGTGAACATAGATTTGTGCCTGCAAGGTCTTGTTTTCCGGCTGTAGCCACCAGGCAAACAGGTCGGTAGTCGAGCAGAACTTGAGGGTTTCACCGTTGTGCTTGTTGATCGACTCGGCTTTTGGCCCCGCCCACTCAACGATGATCATGCCGCACACGTGACACTCGTCACCGGAATGAATGGCAACCGGATCCAGATTGATATCAGCCCTCTCCTGCTCCTGACAGCCTGCCAAAGCCAGCGCCAGAGCGGCAGAGAACATCAAAGTAAACAGTTTATTCATGGTCATTACCCCAGTCGTTTGGCAAAGCGCCAGTGCGCCAGCAGTAAAATTGCGATAACCCAGCCTGCCAGACAGGCCCAAAGCACGGCAGCTCCGACCGGCAAGTCGCTGGCCAGTGCCATCACGCCCATACCCTGGCCACCGGCTTCGAAGCCGCCCAGGTTGATCAGCCGGTAGATGTCGGTCGGGTTGAACAGCAGCAGCCAGGGCAGCAGCTCGGGGCTGATGCGCCCTTCGGTCACCACCAGGATGGTCAGCAGCGCCAGGTCGAACACCAGCACAAACAGGAACCAGACGCCCAGCGCCAGACCGGCAGCGGTGCTCTTCTCGTTGGCATGGCTGCTGAGCACATAGGCAAAGGCCAGGAACACCAGTCCAAGCATGATCGAGGACAGGATGAAGCGGCCGAACGAGAACACCAATGTGCCCATGGAAACATCCGGCACCCACAGGGCGATGGCCACCGCCGCGCTACCAAAGCCGATCAGTGTAGCCAGGCCGAGAATGCAGCCATGGCCGACGAACTTGCCGGTCAGCAGCTGGCCGCGGCTCAGCGGATAGGTCAGCAGCAGCATCAATGTGCCGCCTTCCTCTTCACCAACCACCGCATCGTAGGCCAGCATCAGGGCGATCAGCGGCATCAGGAAAGTTGCCAGACTGGCCAGACTGGCAATGGTGGCCGGGATCGAGGTGAAGCCGACCTGGCCGGAAG
>CAZKTB010000289.1:0-1754 GCA_964555485.1 uncultured Thiopseudomonas sp.
GCAGAATTCGCCCAGTTGCACATTGAAGCCCTGTTCTTGCAGAAACAAAGCCATGTCGAACAACAACCACTGTTCCAGCGGGCGACGGAACAGGCCTTGTACCAGTTCAAGGTTGCGCACTTCGGCCAGGCGCTGCCAGCCGGCCTGCTCTGCTGCTTGCCAGTCGCTTACCGGTTTGGTTTCTATGCCCTTTAGCTCGACGGCAGCCTGGCACCAGTCGGCAAAGTTATCGTACTGCCAGCGGTTGGCTACCGAGGGCACCGGCAGGTATTCATCCACACCGCGCCACTGCCGCTGCAACAGGTCGAAGCCCAGTCTCCACGCCATATTGCGGTTGCGCTTGCGTACTTCGGCTGCCCCGGCGGTGACTGTGGCCTGCAGTGGCAGGCCGAGCATGGTGCGATCCAGTTGCAGTTTGGACGCTTTGCCTTGAGTCGACAGCGGCTGGTAGTGGCCGGCACGGATGCGATTGTAGCAGCAAGGGGCGATGGCCAGCCGACGTACGCCCTGCCCTGTTGTATGACGCAGCAGACTGGTGTGCAGGTCGCCACAGGCATGCAGTGCGGCCCAGGTATCGCTGGCGGCCAGGTGTGGCACTGCTTGTTCGCTGAGGGCATCGCAGTGCTGGTGGCTGGCTTGTATCTGCCATTGTTCGCTGAGCTGCTGGCCGGCCTTGACCAGCTGGGCATCCAGCTCGATACAGCACAGGCAGTCGCCGGGCCAAGCCAACCGGCGGCCCAGGTGGCCCTTGCCGGAGCACCAGTCGAGCCAGCGGCTACCTTGCCAGTGTGGTGGCAGGCAAGCGGCAAAGGCTTCTATCTGCTGCCATTTGCGGCCGGGAATGCCGCGGGACATGGCTTCGGGGAGTTGTTTAATTGGGTAGCGGGGTAGCTGGCTGGTGACACTAAGGTGCTTGATCGTTTGTATTAAAGGGGTCAGGTACATATTTTCTGCGAAAAATATACCTGACCCCTTTAATGCTCTCCACGGCTCAAGCTGGTGCTGTTCGGCGTGCTCGAGGCTTTGTGCGCGTAGCCAGGCGGATAGCTCAGGATGATCAACTTCCCAGGCAAGGGCTTGCTGAGTAAAGGGCTGGTTGTGCCACAGGGATTGGTGGTCGAGCAGGAGCTGGTCGAGGGCGGTGAAGTGGTTGGTGAATTGATCAGATGTCAGCTTCATGTTTCTGTAGGTACGAATTTATTCGTACATGAGCAATAAAGGGGTCAGGTACATATTTCCTATGGAAAATGTACCTGACCCCTTTATCGTTTGGAGCATCAACGCCCCTGCAGCATGTCAACGCGTAGCCAGCGTTCCAGCAGGCGGAAGGCCTGTACCAGGATGAAAGTCATCACCAGATAGAACAGGCCGGCAGCGAAGAAGATCTCTACCGGCATGTAGGTACGGGCGATGATGGTGCGTGCCATGCCAGTCAGTTCCAGCAGGGTGACGGTACTGGCCAGCGAACTGGCCTTGAGCATCAGGATCACTTCGTTGCTGTAGGCCGGCAGGCCGATACGTGCCGCCCGTGGCAGTACGATGTGCCAGACCGTTTGCAGGCGTGACATGCCCAGTGCTCTAGCCGCTTCCACCTCTCCGGTGGGTACCGACTGTATGGCACCGCGGATGATCTCGGCGATATACGCGGCGGTGTGCATGGTCATGGCGATCAGCGCACACCAATAAGGGTCGCGCAGGTAAACCCAGAGCGGGCCCTCACGGATGGCATCAAACTGGGCCAGCCCGTAGTACAC
>CAZKTB010000290.1:0-1733 GCA_964555485.1 uncultured Thiopseudomonas sp.
CCACGCACACTCATGCGCGAATAGTCGACGCCCTGGCCTTGCAGATAGCTGGCGACGCTCTGGGCGCGGCGCCGGGACAGGTCCATGTTGTACTGGTAAGCGCCGGTGCTGTCAGTGTGGCCGACAATGTCGATGGTGCTCTGGTCATACTCGCGGAACGAGCGAGCCAGCTCGCCAAGCGGACCGTAGAAGCTGCCGGAGATGGTGGAAGAGTTGGTGGCAAAGGTCACGTTGCCTGGCATCACCAGCGTCAAATTGTCGCCGTCGCGCTGTACTTCAACGCCAGTACCCTGCATGGAACGACGCAGCTCGGCTTCCTGGCGGTCAAGGTAGTAGCCATAGCCGGCACTTGCAGCACCGGCAACGGCGGCACCTATCAGCGCGCCTTTTTTGCGGTCTTTCTTGCTGGAAACGGCAGCGCCGGTAATGGCGCCCGCAGCAGCACCGATTCCGCCGTAGATGGCGGTACGATTGGTGTTGCGCTCACCATCGTAGGGGTTGTTGGTGGCACAGCCAGCCAACAGGGAGACGGCGGCAAGGGCACTCAGGCCATATTTGAAAGATGCTAGTTTCATGACGGACTTCCTCGTGTTCGGGTTGGTCTTGATATCACATACAGCATACCTGTTGTTTGATGTTTGATAAGCAGGTTGCTGGTAAATATCGGGTAAAATTGCGTGATCCTGCCACGGCTGCAATAGATTCCGGGTTGTTTTATAGTGCGGGACGGCATTTACACATTTTGGGGTTATGCATGAATTGTCAGCAAGGTATTTTGATTCAACCCGTGCCGGCTGTGGCACGCCATATTTTTTATACGCTGGATGATGTGACTGATTTGCCAAGAGCGCTTGATGCTCTGGCACAGCTGGCGGACGGCACCGCTACTGTCGCCGGTCTCGGCGTTTCCGTGTTGCAGGCGCTGGGCCGCAACCTTGAGCCGCTGCGGGTGTTTCCGGCGCTGAGCAACCAGGGTATTGATGTTCCCTCCACCCAGCAGGCGCTCTGGCTGTGGCTGCGCGGTGATGACCGCGGTGAGCTGCTGTTCCGCAGCATGCAGCTGGATAAGGCACTGGCACCGGCCTTCAAGCAGGTGCAAGTCACAGATGCATTCCGCTATCTGTCCGGTCATGACCTGTCCGGTTACGAGGATGGTACCGAAAATCCGGTGGATGATGAGGCGGTAGAGGTGGTGACCGCCCCTGGTGCAGAGGGTGGCAGCTATGCGGCCATCCAGCATTGGGAGCATGATCTTGCCCACTTCAAGTCGCTGTCGCAGCAGGAGCAGGACCATATCATTGGCCGTCGCCTGAGTGATAACGAAGAAATCGATGACGCTCCGGAGTTTGCTCACGTCAAGCGTACTGCGATGGAAGACTTCGATCCTGAAGCCTTTGTCGTGCGTCGCTCGATGCCCTATATCGAAGGCGATGTGGCCGGTCTGGTGTTCCTGGCCTTTGGCAAGTCGCTGGACGAGTTCGAAGTACAGATGCGCCGCATGATCGGCCTGGATGACGAGATTGTCGACGGCCTGTTCCGCTTCAGCCGCCCGGTGACCGGTGGCTACTACTGGTGCCCGCCGGTGGTGAATGGCAAGCTGAAAATTAATTTTTAATAAGAGTTGTTTTTGCCCTGGGTGAGGCAGCTTGCCAGAGGCACTCCGCAAAGCTGCGCTGCCAGTGTCGAAGCAAGCTTCGCCCCTGTTGCTGATGCTTTGCTACGGCCTCTACCAA
>CAZKTB010000291.1:0-1729 GCA_964555485.1 uncultured Thiopseudomonas sp.
TGGGCCGCGCCGGGGTTATGCCGCAGCAGGCGGCACACCTGGGCGACAATCCGCATGACGATATCGCCGGAGCCTTGGCAGCAGGCATGCATGCTGTGTGGTTCAATCCTGCCGGAGCTGAATGGCAGGAAGGAGAACCACCAACCGCGCAGATCAGCTGCCTGAGCCAGTTGCCTGATGTGTTGGCGGATTTGCAGCCTGAATAAGCTTGGGCTAAAGCTGTAGCTGTAGGTGCGAATTCATTCGCACATGAGAGCTTTCAGTCCTGTTATATCCTGAGTCACAGGATATCGCCTGTGACCCGGCTGCACCGAGCTTGTCAGGATGGATCCGGACCTACACTTACTGCCCCTTCACGCAACCTGGCCTTTGTGTGTAGGCCAGGTTACGCACCGGGTTATAGGTCAGCGTATCTGCAGGGTTTTGCGGATGCGTTCAACCAGACTATCCATCGAGGCGACTTCGTTGGTCAGCACAGTCTGGCTATATTGCTGCTCTTCGGCAGTCAGCGGTTGACGTGTGGCGCGCTGTGCGGCTATCACCTCGAGTGTGGCATCCGAGGGGTCGGTGCCATCGGCCTGACGTTCTGCCAGCCATTTGGCCAGCACTTCATCAGGTGCCTGGCAATCCAGAATCAGCAGCGGTACGCCACAGGCGTGGGCTACTTCTGCTGCCTGTTGACGCTGCTCCTGCTTGAGGTAGGTGGCATCAATCGCTACCGGGTAACCGGCCTGTAATGCTGCCGTCGCCTGCTGGTGCAGGTGGTCGTAGGTTTGCTGCGTCAGTTCGGGGCTGTACAGCACGGTATCGACCGGGTTGCCGGCCACTGTCTGCTTGCCAAACAGACGTTTGCGCTCAACATCCGAGCGCAGTCGCAATGCTGCCAGCTCTTCGACCAGCTTCATGGCCACGGTGCTTTTGCCGCTGGCGGAAACACCATGGGTAATGGCCAGAAAACGGGTCGGGATGGCGCTGTAGCTTTCGGCCAGATGGGTGTAGCTGCGGTATTGGCGCAAGACTTCGGCCTGTACCGCCGGATCATTTTCCTGGGCGATGCGGAACAGGTTGACCTTGGCCCGCACCATGGCGCGGTAGGCCTTGTAGAAGTTGATCAGCGGCAGGCAGCCGTAGTCGCCGGTCTGTTCCAGCCAGTTGTTGGTGAAGCGGCGGGCCAGTGCATGCTGGCCACGGTCTTCCAGGTCCATGGCAAGGAAGAAGGCATCACAGGCGATGTCGATCAGCCGGAACGGCTCGTTGAATTCGATACAGTCGAACAGCACCACTTCGCCATCCAGCACCGTTGCGTTGCCCAGGTGGATGTCGCCATGACACTCGCGGATGGAACCATTCTGGCAGCGCTGTTCTAACAGGGGCAGCAGGCGCTGAAAGCAGTCTTCGGCCCAGGCTTCGAGCGCATCGAGCTGTTGCAAGTCGGCAGCCTCGCTGAGCAGGGGGCGGATTTGTTCAAAGTTTTGTCGTACCGGTGCCATAATGGCGTCCGGTTGCGCCAGGTGATGGCCTTGTGCAACTACCGGGGCATCCAGGTGAAAACGGGCAATTTGTCGGGTCAGGGCGTCGATTTCGGCGCTACCGAGCTCGCCGCGCTGCAGCATCTGGTCGAGCAGCTGCTCCTGGGGAAACTGGCGCATGCGAATGACATATTCAAAAGGCTCGCCGTCACCGCCCAGTTGCGGTGCTTCGGGGCTGCCGGTAATGGGCAGGACATCCA
>CAZKTB010000292.1:0-1720 GCA_964555485.1 uncultured Thiopseudomonas sp.
GGGAAAGCAATCACTTCACGGATCGATTCGGCACCGGTCATCAGCATCACCAGGCGGTCCAGACCGAAGGCCAGGCCACCATGGGGCGGCGCACCAAAGCGCAGGGCATCAAGCAGGAAGCCGAATTTCTCTTTCTGCTCGGCCTCGTCGATACCCAGCACCTCGAATACCCTCTGCTGCATCTGCTTGTCGTGAATACGGATGGAGCCGCCGCCCAGCTCGGTGCCGTTGAGCACCATGTCATAGGCGCGGGACAGCGCTTTCTCCGGTGCCGCCTTCAGCTCGTCGGCAGTGCACTTGGGTGAGGTGAACGGGTGGTGCAGCGCGGTCAGGGAGCCGTCATCGGTTTCCTCGAACATCGGGAAGTCGACAACCCACAGCGGCGCCCACTCGGCGGTCAACAGATCCAGATCGTGGCCGAGACGGATACGCAGCGCACCCAGCGCATCGCTGACCACCTGCGCCTTGTCGGCACCAAAGAAGACGATATCGCCATCCACCGCACCAACGCGGTCGAGAATGGTGTTGAGGTTGTCTTCCGGAATGAACTTGACGATTGGCGACTGCAGGCCTTCGGCGCCCTTGGCACGTTCGTTGACCTTGATGTAGGCCAGACCCTTGGCACCATAGAGACCGACGTACTTGGTGTAGTCGTCGATCTGGCCACGCGGCATGGCACCCTGGCCGGGCACGCGCAGGGCGGCAACACGACCCTTGGGATCATTGGCCGGGCCACTGAATACCTTGAACTCGACATCCTTCAGCTGGTCGGCAATATCCACTAACTCCAGCGGAATGCGCAGATCAGGCTTGTCGGAACCGAAGCGACGCATGGCTTCCTCGTACGGCATGTGCGGGAACTCGCCCAGCTCCACGTCCAGCACTTCCTTGAACAGGTTGCGGATCATGGTTTCGGTCAGGCCCATGATGTCCGACTCGTCCATGAAGCTGGTCTCGATGTCGATCTGGGTGAATTCGGGCTGACGGTCGGCACGCAAGTCTTCGTCACGGAAGCACTTGGCGATCTGGTAGTAGCGGTCAAAACCGGCCACCATCAGCAGCTGCTTGAACAGCTGCGGCGATTGCGGCAGGGCAAAGAAGCTGCCCTGATGGGTACGGCTCGGTACCAGATAGTCGCGAGCACCCTCAGGTGTGGCACGAGTCAGGATCGGGGTTTCCACATCGAGGAAATCATTGTCATCGAGGAAGCGGCGAATGCTGGAGCTGATGCGCGAACGCAGCTTGAGCTTTTCGGCCATTTCCGGACGGCGCAGGTCGATGTAGCGGAAACGCAGACGGGTTTCCTCGCCCACGTCGGAGTGCTCATCGAGTGGGAACGGCGGAGTGTCAGCCTGGCTGAGAATTTCCAGCTCGGTGGCAACCACTTCGATTTCGCCACTGGCCAGGTTCAGGTTGGTTGCGCCGTCAGGTCGGCGACGCACCACACCGGTAGCCTTGACCACAAACTCGCTGCGAACACGGTCGGCGGTGTTGAAGGTATCCACATTGTCGGGGTTGAATACCACCTGGGCCAGACCTTCACGGTCACGAATATCAAGAAAAATCACGCCGCCGTGGTCGCGACGGCGGTGGACCCATCCGCAGAGGGTGACTGTTTGGCCTTCAAGGCCGGCGTTAAGGTGGCCGCAATAGTGGCTGCGCATCATGATCTTGTTCACTTCCCGGATAGTTCAGTAAATAAAAAACGGTAGCATGCCCG
>CAZKTB010000293.1:0-1713 GCA_964555485.1 uncultured Thiopseudomonas sp.
AACCCTGTGCATGGTGTTGGCGCCGATCAGCAGCACCTCCGCACCTGCAATTTCGAGTGCGCGTGCGGCGCAGGCCAGTACTTCACCGGCTGCCTCCCAGTCGTCAGCCTGCTGCAGCTGCGCAATTTCCTGGAAGTCGACGCTATAGAGGATGATCTTGGCCGAGTGCAGGCCGCCCAGCCGGGCTTTGACGGTTTCGTTGATCTGGCGGTAATAGGGAATGGTGGATTCCCAGCTCATGCCGCCGATAAGGCCGATGGTTTTCATGTCTGCGTCCGCCTGTTTCTGGTGTGTTACAGTCACCGGCATTGATAGTTGCAATATCGCTCGTGGTGACCTGACGGCTTCATCATAGGGTATGTTGCCGTCCTTGTGTGTTCTTTGGCAGACCGTATAGTTCGTACTGTGTGCAGTTTTGTCGATATCTGAAGTGGTGATGGTGATGGATTTTCTTGCCGCATATTTTGCTCGCATTGGTTATCAGCCAGAGGCTGCCCCAAGCCTTGCCGGACTGCATGCCCTGACCCGTGCCCATGCGCAGTCGATCCCTTTCGAGAATCTGGATGTCCTGCATGGCCGGCCGATCAGTCTGGAGCCGGATGATATTTTCGACAAACTGATCACCCGCCAGCGTGGCGGTTATTGCTTCGAGCAAAATGGCCTGCTTATTCGCGTGCTGAATGCGCTCGGTTATCGTGCCTCCGGACTGGGCGCACGGGTGCGTTTGCGCTGCAAGGAGCGCAGCGAGGTCCCGGGCCGTACCCACCTGTTTGTGCTGGTCGACCTGGACGGCCGGTAATGGCTGACGGATGTGGGAGTTGGCGGCTTTTCGCTGACTTCGGCACTGCTCTGGCAGGCCGGACTGGAGCAGCAGACACCCCATGACCGGCGACGTCTGGTACTGGAAGACGGCCGCTGGTTTCATCAGGTGTGGCATGAAGATGGCTGGCTGGACATATATGAATTCGATGGCACGCCGATGCATGCAATTGATCAGAAAGTGGCCAACTGGTACACCAGCACCCATCCCGATTCGACCTTCATGGAGCAGCTGATCCTGTCTCGTGCTGAAGCCGATGGCAGCCGGCTGGCCATGGTGGGTAACGAGTTGCGGGTGCGCAAGGCGGATGGCGAGCTGATTGCAAGCCACATTGATGATGTCGACCTACCGATTGTGGCTCGTGATAGCTTCAATCTGCAGTGGCCTGACGGTTCCCGGTAAGTTTTTGGTCAAACCATAAAAATACCGCCCTCAAGGGCGGTATTTTCATTGAGTGAGGTTTAGCGGGCTTGAGTCATAGGCTGATTACAGCGGCAGCTGACGCTTCTCCACCACTTCCTCGCCCTGCTGGTCCTGCCAGCGGAAACCCAGTTCCTTGCCTTCAGCCTGTACCACCAGTCGTACATAGGGGTTGGCCGCGGTGCCGTTGGCGAACTGCACTTCCAGTGCCGGCTGTTCGTCAATTGCCAGTTGCAGGCTCTGTACCAGGTTCTGCGGGATCAGGCTGCCGTCGGCATCCGGACGCAGGCCGGTTTCCATCGGATGGCTGATCAGGGTGCGCAGTTCCATCGGCTCGCCGGCCTTGACACGTCTTGGCAGTGCGATGCGAGGATTCTGCATGCCGGTAGCGACTTGCTCATCCGGATCACGTACCAGGCAGCCGCTGATGGTGACGCGCACATCCTTGGCACTGACCCAGCTGTGGCCCTGCT
>CAZKTB010000294.1:0-1710 GCA_964555485.1 uncultured Thiopseudomonas sp.
CTGTGGCCGTACCACCACTGGATCATCGCATCAGTGGCGCCGGAATAGATGGAATAGGACTTCAACGCGGTCACGGGAATCGCGGCGCTGTTGACGATGAACACCATGGCGGTGACTATGATGAAGGCACCATAGAACCAGTTGCCCACATAGATGTGGGATACCTTGCGCCGGGCGATGGGGGCGAAGAACAGCCAGGTGTAGATCAGCCAGAGGAAGGTCAGCACGATCGACAGCGACCACTCCATTTCGGCGTATTCCTTGGTGGTGGTATAGCCCATGGCATAGCTGGCAATGATTGCCAGCAGCATCGCCTGCCAGCCCCAGAACAGTACCGAGGCCATGAAGTCGGAAGGCAGCCGGGCCTGACAGGTGCGCTGCACCACATAGAAGGAGGTGGCGAACAGGGCGCTGCCACCGAAGGCGAAGATCACCAGGCTGGTGTGGATTGGCCGGACACGGCCGAAGCTGATCCATGGTGTGTCGAAGTTGAGGGCTGGCCAGACCAGCTGGGCAGCAATGAAGACACCCATGCTCATGCCAATGACACCCCAGATGATGGTGGCCAGCGTGAACTGGCGCACCACCTTCATGTTATAAGCAGATTCCTGTACGGTTTTCATGATCTTTCACGCGCCGTAGCCGGAAAAGCCCTGCTAACCCCGTGCGCGCCCTCCGGCAATGACTTAAGTCAAGGTTATTGATCGTTGCATCTGCTTGCCAATGAAAATTATTGCAGGGAGGCTGCAGTAATTTTCAGTCAGGCGAAATTCCTGCGTACTGATTGCCGATATCTGCTTGCTGTTTCTGTCAGCCAGAAGGGCTGGGGGGAGGGTTGCGGAAGGAGAGGGCTTGGTGCCAGACGCCGGAAAACAGCTTTTGAAGTGCAGCCCGGCAAATGCCGGGCGAAACATTACCCGGTCACGTGCTACCGGATAGTGAGCTGTCGGATAAAAACGCCTGTTCCGGCGGCAGTCAGGGATATGTCGCCAGCATTCTGCCAGCGGTGTTGCTTTATTCGATGTTTTGCACCTGCTCCCTCATTTGCTCGATCAGTACCTTGATGTTGACCGAAGCCTGGGTGGTGCGCACATCGATTGCCTTGGAGCCCAGGGTGTTGGCCTCGCGGTTCAGCTCCTGCATCAGGAAGTCCAGACGGCGACCGACCGGCTGCTTGCTGCCCAGCACGTGGCGTACTTCATTGAGGTGGGTGTGCAGGCGGTCGAGCTCTTCGGCGACATCACTGCGCTGGGCCAGCATCACCAGCTCCTGCTCCAGCCGCTGCGGATCGATTTCCAGCGCGATCTCCTGACAGCGGTCGAGAATCTTCTGGCGCTGGGCATCCAGCATGCCGGGAATGGCTTCGGCCAGCGCGCGGGTTTCCTGCTCAATGGCATCCAGGCGTTCAGCTATCAACCGGGCCAGCTCGACACCTTCACGGGCGCGATTGTCTTTCAGTTGGGCCAGTGTATGCTTGAACAGCTGCAGGGCATCAGCCTGCAATTGCTCGCCATCGGCTTCGGGGCGGCTGAGCACGCCGGGTTGCAGCATGACCTGCAGCGGATCCAGAGGTGCCGGCTGGCTGATCAGCGCGGCAATCTGTTCGGCAGCGGCCACCACTTCACGGGCGCGCTCCAGATTGAGACCGCCGCCGGTTTCCGTCTCGGCTTCGACCAGTCGCAGGCTGCACTCGATCTTGCCCCGTGACAG
>CAZKTB010000295.1:0-1688 GCA_964555485.1 uncultured Thiopseudomonas sp.
CACGCTATCTGGGCGTGATGACCAACGAGGTACTGGTGGCGGTGCCGATGTTCATCTTCATCGGCATGATGCTGGAACGCTCCGGCATGGCAGAAAAACTATTGATCACCATGGGCCGCCTGTTTGGCAGCCTGCGTGGCGGACTGGGCTTCTCGGTGGTGATTGTCGGCGCACTGCTGGCCGCCTCCACCGGCGTGGTCGGCGCCACTGTGGTGACCATGGGCCTGCTGTCGCTGCCGGCCATGTTGCGCTCGGGTTATGACCCCAAGCTGGCCACCGGCGTGATCTGCACCTCGGGCACGCTGGGGCAGATCATTCCCCCCTCCACCGTGCTGATTTTCATGGGCGACATGATGTCCACTATCAACGCCCAGGTGCAGATGGAAAAAGGCAACTTTGCGCCTTCGACCGTATCCGTTGGTGATGTTTTCGCCGGTGCGCTGCTGCCCGGCCTGATGTTGGTGGGCCTTTATTTGTTGTGGCTGACAATCAAGGCGGTGAAAGATCCGGCCAGCTGCCCGGCACTGGAAACCACCGCCGAAGACCGCGCCCGCCTCGGCCGTGATGTACTGACCAGCCTGCTGCCACCGCTGTTGCTGGTGGTGGCCGTGCTGGGCTCGATTCTGGCCGGCATTGCCACACCGACAGAGTCCGCTTCGGTCGGTGCCGTGGGCGCCATGCTGCTGGCCGCCAGCCAGCGTCAGCTGACCTTTGCCAACCTGAAGGCGGTCATGCAGTCCACCGCCAACATCACTTCCATGGTGTTCGTCATCCTGCTCGGTGCTTCGGTGTTTTCGCTGGTGTTCCGCATGCTTGGCGGCGACGAACTGGTCAGCAACTTTCTCAACGCCCTGCCCGGCGGCACCCTGGGTGCCATCCTGTTTGTCATGCTGCTGATGTTCCTGCTCGGCTTTGTGCTCGATGCTATGGAAATCATCTTCATAGTATTGCCGATCACCGCACCGATCCTGCTGATGATGGATGTCGACCCTGTGTGGCTGGCAGTGATCGTCGCCATCAACCTGCAAACCAGTTTCCTCACGCCACCCTTCGGTTTTTCGCTGTTCTATTTGCGTGGCGTGGCACCGGCAAGCATTTCCACCATGCAGATCTACCGTGGTGTAATTCCCTTTGTACTGCTGCAACTGGTGGCCATCATATTGCTGATTGTCTTTCCGCAAATCGCCACCTGGCTGCCGCACAAGCTGTACGGTCCCTGATTGATAACGTTTTTGGTGTATAATCCGCCGCATTTATTCCGGCTACTGTAAAGAGAGCATCCATGCAACTATCTGCCCTTACCGCTGTATCCCCCGTCGATGGCCGCTATGGCAGCCGCACCGTTTCCCTGCGCAACATCTTCAGCGAATACGGTCTGATCCGTAACCGCGTCCATGTTGAAGTACGCTGGCTGCAGCGTCTGGCCAAGCACCCGCTGATCAACGAAGTGGCTCCGTTCTCCGCCGAAGCCAACGCCCTGCTGAACCAGCTGGCCGAAGACTTCCAGCTGGAGCACGCCGAGCGCGTCAAGGAATTCGAGCGCACCACCAACCACGACGTGAAAGCGGTGGAATACCTGCTCAAGGAACAGGCGCAGAAGCTGCCCGAGCTGGCCAAGGTCAGCGAGTTCATCCACTTTGCCTGCACCTCCGAAGACATCAACAACCTGTCCCACGCCCTGATGCTGC
>CAZKTB010000296.1:0-1674 GCA_964555485.1 uncultured Thiopseudomonas sp.
ACTGCCCAGCCATGCTTGTCATCAACAAAAAATACCGCAGTCAGCAGCTGTCTGGTGGGAACCTTGCCCTGTTGCCAGCTTTCACCTTCGTCATCCGAATACAGTACGTGGCCACGCTCGCCTACTGTTACCAGTCGCTTGCCGGCGCGGGTGATGCCCAGCAGCAGGCTTTCACTGGCACGCGGGCTTTCAATGGCATAGCTGACCGGCTGTGTTTCCGCACTGGCAACACCAGGCAGCAGCAGATGTAGCGACAGCGCCGCTGCCAGCAGCGTCCGCATGCCTGTGCTGCAAACAGAGCGGGCGGTAGTGAAGGATTCATGCATGGGGAAGGCTCCCTCTTGTAATTTTCTGCAAGGTTTGTCTTGAAATGCCGAACCACCTTAATTGGAAAAACGGCCTTAAACAAGTGTTTCATACGGGATTTTGAACGCCCAAATGGTCGCATTATGACTCGCTGGTCTCATCATTGATCCGCAATCCCGTAGATAGCCTGCAGGCCCCATGGTGACTGCGTTACAGAGCATCAGGCGATGGCCTTGCATGATAAAAACAGTAAAAAAGCAAAATCTGCGACCTTTGTATGGTTGCGCTTGAAAAAGACCGATCTGAAGGGCTTTTGCCAGCTCTCACCCACAAAAGGGCCAGCCTGCCTGCAATGCTCACTGCAGACAGAATCCGGCATTCAGGACAGTCTTAATCCAGTGCTTTTTCCAGCACCTCGAACAGGTCCTTGGAAAGCCCTGGCAGCTGCTGCAGTTTTTCCAGTTCGGCCTTCATCAGCTGACCCTGGCCATCAGCAAAACGGCGCCAGCGAGTCAGCGGATTGACCATGCGTGCCGACATCTGCGGATTAAGGGCATCCAGTGCCGCCACCTGCTCTGCCAACAGGGCATAGCCGCTGCCATCGGCAGCATGAAACTGCGGCAGGTTGTGCTGGCTGAAGGCACCCAGCACTGCCCTTACCTTGTTCGGGTTCCTGATGCTGAAGGCCTTGTGCTCCATCAGCTTGCGGATTTGCGCGGTATCACTGAACAGCGGGCTGGAGGCCTGCACGCTGAACCACTGGTCCATCACCAGTGGCTCGCCGGAAAACTCGTCACCAAAGCTGGTTAGCACCTGCTCCGCCTGCTCACGGGCATTGCTGTTGACCAGGTTGGACAGGGCTGACAGGCGTTCGGTCATGTTGTCTGCCTGTTCAAATTGCTCGATGCAGGCAGCCAGAATGTCATCCTGCTCCAGCAGCATCAGATAGCTGAGTGCCATGCTCTGCAGGCGACGGCGACCGATCTGTCCGGCTTCGGGATGGTATTCGGTGTTGCGTGCCTGTTCGCGCAGCTGCAGGTAGATTTCCCGCAACGGCTGCTCCAGCTGCTGCGCAAGGCTCAGGCGCAGGGCTTCACGTACGCCGTGACTGTTGGCAACATCCGCCACCTCCTGTAGTTCCAGCAGGTAAGCAAGACTCGGCAGGCTGATGATTTCGGCCTTCAGTGCCTCATCCAGCTGCTCATCGGCCAGCACGCTGGCAAAGGCCTGTGCCAGCTGCGGATCAAACTCTGCTGTCTGGCCGCTCTGTTGCTGTTGCAGCGCCTCGCTAAATACCTGAATGGCCAGTTGCTGGCCAGCCTCCCAACGGTTGAAGCCGTCCGTGTCATGGGCCAGCAAAAACGCCAG
>CAZKTB010000297.1:0-1663 GCA_964555485.1 uncultured Thiopseudomonas sp.
ACCGCTCGGCGCTGTCCGGACGCATTGCCAATGCCTTCTATCCGCCAGAGTTTGTCCACCCTCAGCTGATCATCCAGGCGGAAATGGACGCCGGCATGGACCGTGGCGACTACACCTTCACCCTGCACATACCTTCCAGCTTCCAGCGTGATGTGCTGGCCGGGCGCAACCCGGAGATCCAGCTCAACATCGACGCCACCCGCATGAGCCAGGCCTTCACCGGCAACGGCTACATCCAGCAGGTGGTGATGGCCGAGGTCAACGAGTTTGTGCAGCGTTACCGGGACACGCCACAGCTGCCGGTCGAACTGGAAATGCGTTCGCGCTTCAACCCGACCCTGGAAAAGTCCTGGTTTGGCGGCGTGGCGGAAATCATCACTTCGGTGGCCATGCTGTCAATCATCCTCACCGGCGCGGCGCTGATCCGTGAGCGCGAGCACGGCACCATCGAGCACCTGCTGGTGATGCCGGTGACGCCGGGCGAGATCATGATCTCGAAGATCTGGTCGATGGGGCTGGTGGTGCTGATTGCCACCTATGTTTCGCTTAACGTGGTGATACGCGGCATGCTGCAGGTGCCGATCGAAGGCTCGGTGCCGCTGTTCCTCTGTGGCGTGGTGCTGTGCCTGTTTGCCATGACTTCCATGGGCATCTACATGGCAACGGTGGCGCGCAGCATGCCGCAGTTTGGTCTGCTGTTCATGCTGACCATGATGCCGATGAGCCTGCTGTCGGGCGGGCGCACCCCCAAGGAAAGCATGCCCCAGGCAGTACAGGACCTGATGCAGCTGGCACCGACCACGCACTTTGTCGAGCTGGGGCAGGCGATACTGTTCCGTGGCGCCGGACTGGAGACGGTGTGGAAGCCGTTTCTGGCCCTGTTCGTGATTGGCAGCGTACTCTTTGTGCTGTCGCTGCGACGCTTTCGTAAAACCATCACGCAAATGGCTTGAGCCAGCTGCGCGTAGCCCTGTAAATCTACCGCCAGCAGCGGTAGAATAAGCCTCTAAATTTGTGTCGTCTTCCAGGAGTTGAAGCATGTCCGATGTCAAAAAGGTGGTTCTGGCCTATTCCGGTGGCCTGGATACCTCAGTAATCCTCAAGTGGTTACAAGATGAATACCAGTGCGAAATTGTTACCTTTACCGCTGACCTGGGTCAGGGCGAGGAAGTCGAGCCGGCTCGTGCCAAGGCCGAAGCGCTGGGCGTCAAGGAAATCTACATCGACGACCTGCGTGAAGAATTTGTGCGCGACTTTGTTTTCCCCATGTTCCGCGCCAACACCATCTATGAAGGCGAGTACCTGCTGGGTACCTCCATTGCCCGTCCGCTGATCGCCAAGCGCCTGATCGAGATCGCCAACGAAACCGGTGCCGACGCCATCTCCCACGGTGCCACCGGCAAGGGTAACGACCAGGTGCGTTTCGAGCTGGGTGCCTATGCGCTCAAGCCCGGCGTGAAAGTCATTGCGCCATGGCGCGAGTGGGACCTGATGTCCCGCGAGAAGCTGCTGGCCTATGCCGAACAGCACGGCATCCCCATTGAGCGTCACGGTCAGAAGTCCCCGTACTCCATGGATGCCAACCTGCTGCACATCTCCTACGAGGGTGGCGTACTGGAAGACACCTGGGCCGAGCACGAAGAAGACATGTGGCGCTGGAGCG
>CAZKTB010000298.1:0-1646 GCA_964555485.1 uncultured Thiopseudomonas sp.
AGCGCCACCAGCGGCATGAACAGGCCGTTGAACAGAATCACCCAGCCCAGCGGCATGCCAACCAGCCAGCTCAGGCGCGCCAGCAGCCAGACCACAGTCAGGCCCAGCAACAACTTGCCTGACAAGCCCGGCACGCCGGTCCAGGTTTGCACTGCAGTAAGCAAAAAGCCGGCAACAATGGCGCCGGCAAAGCCGAACAGCAATTCGTGACGATGCCAGGGCAGCCAGCCGCCTACCGGTTGCCAGGAGTCGATATGACCGGTCAGCGCCATGATCCACAGCGGCACGGCCAGCATCGCCAGCACAACTCCAAAAAAGAAAAAAGGTCGAAAACCCAGGCGCAAAAACGGCGTAATGCTCAGCGCCTTGGACCTATCCATCAATTGCATGCAGAACTCCTTAGACAATATCCCACCAAGCGGGTCAACTATAACTCAATTCCACCATTCCAGGCATGGCCAAACTTGTCCGCAATCAGTTTTACAACGAAAAACGCCACCGCGATGAGGCGGTGGCGTTTCGTATTGCGTGCGGTCAAACAACCGGAATCAGTGCAGGCCCTGAATGTAGCTGGCCAGCGCCTTGATGTCCTTGTTGCTCAGCTTCTCGGCAACATCGCGCATGGTCATGGCGTCACCGTCGTTGTAACGGTCGCCTTCGCGGAAATCAGTCAGCTGCTTGGCAATGTAATCAGCATGCTGGCCGCTCAGCTTGGGGTACAGGGCCAGATCAAGACCGGCACCGTCAGGCGAGTGACAGCCGCTACAGGCAGGTACGCCGTCAGCCAGCTTGCCGCCACGGAACAGCTCTTCACCACGCTCCACCAGCTCGGGATCGGCAAAGCCGGTGGTGCCCTTCTGGCTGGCGTACCAGGCCGCAATGTCTTTCATGTCCTGATCGGACAGCGGGTCCAGCATGCCGGTCATCTCGACCACCGGACGCTCACCGGACTTGATGTCCAGCATCTGCTTGAACAGATAGTTCTCGCCCTGACCGCCCAGCTTGGGGTAGGTAGGCATCAGGGTGATGTTGCCATCAGCTCCGTGACAGGCCTGACAGGTCAGGATCTTGTTCTTTCCGGCTTCAGCGTCACCGGCAGCATGCGCAAGGCCGGTAATGCCCAGGCTCAGCAACAGACTTACGACTAGTTTGTTCATCAGCTCATTCCAACAACGGCAAAAGTAAATTTATCCAGAGCAAACGCAGCTGTTCTATGACATTCTGACGCGCCCGGCACGAAATCATGCAGCTATCAGCATAAACCCTACAAAACTCAATGTGTAGGCCAAGCAATGCAATGTATGCACAAAATTGGCGGCATTATATACTGCTGGCGGTAAAACTGAAACGTCTGGGGATGATCAAAATCATATTGGAGATGTCATGCAAGCTAAAAACCCGCTTCCCGGCCTGTGTCAAAAGGCGCAATTCCTGATCAGCGCAGCCAAGGTTGATCAGTGTCCGCCGGACGAGGGCCTCGAAGTTGCCTTTGTCGGCCGCTCCAACTCGGGCAAATCCAGCGCCATCAATACCTTGACCCGTGCCAACCTGGCCCGCACCTCGAAAACCCCGGGCCGCACCCAGCTGCTCAACTTCTTCAGCCTGGACGAACAGCGCCGCCTGGTCGACCTGCCCGGCTACGGCTA
>CAZKTB010000299.1:0-1644 GCA_964555485.1 uncultured Thiopseudomonas sp.
TCACCACTTTCGAGCTGAAGACCGATGTCCTGCTGGACGAAGTACGCGCCGGTGGCCGTATTCCGCTGATCATCGGCCGTGGCCTGACCGAAAAAGCCCGCGCCGAGCTGGGCATGGGTCCAACCGACCTGTTCAAGAAGCCTGAAGCGCCTGCCGACACCGGCAAGGGTTTCACCCTGGCACAGAAGATGGTTGGCCGCGCCTGTGGTCTGCCTGAAGGCCAGGGCGTACGTCCAGGCACCTACTGCGAGCCCAAGATGACTACCGTCGGCTCCCAGGACACCACTGGTCCGATGACCCGTGACGAGCTGAAAGACCTGGCTTGCCTGGGCTTTTCCGCCGACCTGGTCATGCAGTCCTTCTGTCACACCGCGGCTTACCCCAAGCCCATCGACGTGACCACCCACCACACCCTGCCCGACTTCATCATGAACCGTGGCGGTGTTTCCCTGCGCCCTGGCGACGGTATCATCCACAGCTGGCTGAACCGCATGCTGCTGCCAGACACCGTGGGTACCGGTGGTGACTCCCACACCCGTTTCCCGATCGGCATTTCCTTCCCAGCTGGTTCCGGCCTGGTTGCCTTTGCTGCCGCCACCGGCGTCATGCCTCTGGACATGCCCGAATCCGTTCTGGTTCGCTTCAAGGGCAAGATGAACCCCGGCATCACCCTGCGTGACCTGGTTCATGCCATCCCTTACTACGCGATCCAGGAAGGTCACCTGACCGTTGAGAAGCAAGGCAAGAAGAACATCTTCTCCGGCCGCATCCTGGAAATCGAAGGTCTGGAAGGTCTGACCGTCGAGCAGGCGTTCGAGCTGTCCGATGCTTCCGCCGAGCGTTCCGCTGCCGGCTGTACCATCAAGCTGCCTGAAGAAGTGATCGCCGAGTACCTGCGTTCCAACATCACCATGCTGCGCTGGATGATCAGCGAAGGCTATGGCGATGCACGCACCATCGAGCGCCGCGCCCAGGCGATGGAAGCATGGCTGGCCAAGCCCGAGCTGCTGTCCGCCGACGCCGACGCCGAGTACGCTGCCGTCATCGAGATCGATCTGGCCGACATCAAGGAGCCTATCCTCTGTGCGCCGAACGATCCGGACGATGCACGTCTGCTGTCCCAGGTACAGGGTCGCAAGATTGATGAAGTATTCATCGGTTCCTGCATGACCAACATCGGTCACTTCCGCGCTGCCGGTAAGCTGCTGGAGCAGGTCAAGGGTGGCATTCCAACCCGTCTGTGGCTGGCCCCGCCAACCCGCATGGACCAGTACCAGCTGACCGAAGAAGGCTACTACGGCATCTACGGCCGTGCCGGTGCGCGCATGGAAATGCCGGGCTGCTCACTGTGCATGGGTAACCAGGCACGTGTAGAAACCGGTGCTACCGTGGTTTCCACCTCCACCCGCAACTTCCCGAACCGTCTGGGTGACAACACTGACGTGTTCCTGGCATCTGCAGAGCTGGCAGCGGTATCCGCCATCCTCGGCAAGCTGCCAACCGCGGAAGAGTACCTCGACTACGCGAAGAACATCGACAGCATGGCTGCCGAGATCTATCGCTACCTGAACTTTGATCAGATGGCCAAATACCAGGAAGCCGCTGACAAAGCCGAGCTGCCAGCCCTGTAAGAGCTGATGGCCA
>CAZKTB010000300.1:0-1636 GCA_964555485.1 uncultured Thiopseudomonas sp.
TCGTGGTTGGTCTGGCCGGAACCATCAAGCCGATGCCGGTGGCTGCCGAGGTACTGACCCGTGACATTCCGGTTATGGGTGGCCTGACATTGACACTCATGGTGCTGGGCTTTGGCCTTCGCAAAGCAGGCAGTCTCGGACGCCTGAAGGGATTGTTGCTGTTGGTCTGCTACTGCGGCTATACCCTGTATCTGATTTCTACCGCCATTCCCGCAACAGCCTGACCTGGCTGCACTGCAGAGAATATTGACGATAGGTTCCGGTAGCTG
This sequence comes from uncultured Thiopseudomonas sp., assembly GCA_964555485.1. Lineage (GTDB taxonomy): Bacteria > Pseudomonadota > Gammaproteobacteria > Pseudomonadales > Pseudomonadaceae > Thiopseudomonas. Next base: position 270 of record CAZKTB010000300.1, read on the forward strand.
GCGCGCCGGATACCGGAACCTGGTCAGCTCAGCTGTTACTTGACCTCTACCTGGCTGTGCATACCGCCTTCATAGTGGCCAGGGATGTTGCATGCAACTTCTATATCGGCCGCCTTGGCAAAGGTCCAGATCAGGCTGCGGGTTTCGCCTGGCTCCAGCGTGACCACGTTGGGATCATCGTGCTGCATGTCCGGCATCTCCCGCATCATGATCTGATGCTCCTTGTGCTCTTCCTTGTCGCCAATGGCAAACTCATGCGCCAGAACACCATGGTTGGTGATCTCGAAACGTATGGTCTCGCCGTCTTCGACAACAATGGGCTCGTGTTTGAACTCCATGCTGTCGTAGGCATCGACCTTGATCACCCGGCTGACCTGTTCAGGGGTGCCGGGCACTCCGGCAGGCGAGACGGCGTGTCCATGTTCGTGATCATGACCGTGCGCTTCTTCAACCGGGCTGGCCAGAAGGCTGGTGGACAGAAAAGCTGCAGACAGGGCGAGGCTGATGGTTTTGAAGTTCATGCTGTGTCTCCACTAAAAACTGATACTTTCATACGGATGCGCTCAGGCTGACCATGCATGGCCAGCGCCTTGCGCGTTGCTTCAGGTAGCAAGCAACAGGTGCGGCAAAGCCGCTACGGGGTTATGAAAGCAGTTGTGGAGGGCGCTCGATCCGGTTGCTGAAACTGGTAACAGGCCGGGTATCCGTTTCGGCATTCTGGCCGGGGGTTACAGGCCAGTTGGCCAGGCCCGGATTGTTCAAGGCAGCGCTGCAGCCGGTACATTGCTGGTACAGGCAATTGCCCGGGCATTGCTCCGTATCCTGGGCAGTGTCGTGGTATTTCGATTGCGAAGAGGCTGCGTCTGTGCCTGCTGACTGCAGCTCGAAAAGTTGCGTTGAGGAGCAGACGCGCTCACAAACAGACGCATCAGTATCCTGAAGCACTGCCGCCAACAGGCCGCCCAGCGGGAGAAACCCGAGGGCAAGTGCAAGGAATACAAGGCGTAACTGTTTAAGCATGAAAGCGGTTTGCAGACAGAACGGGTTTTAAATAGACATGGCGATTATGCGCGGCCAAGTTGATCCCGACATTAACGGTTTGTTGGCAATGCTTGGCCTTATGTCGTGCAGAGTGCGCCGGCAGGCCGCAGGTATACTTTGATCCCATTCAGATTTCAGCTGTGGCTGCAGTCTGCAGTTACCAAATCAGCAGGTTTTCACCGTCATTTAACGGCACACAAGAAACAGGAGTAACACTGTGTCTGAACAGCAGCAATTGATCCTTGCCGAAGTCCGCAACCGGGTGGGCCATATCACCCTGAACCGGCCGGCCGCCTATAACGCCATCAATCTGGACATGACCAGCA
>CAZKTB010000301.1:0-1633 GCA_964555485.1 uncultured Thiopseudomonas sp.
TCATATTGCGTTAACGGGCTGCTCTGGTTTTTTCAATAATCTCAGGATGGTTTCTTTCCAGTTCGATCATGCGCGACTTGACGATTCCACTCGGTGCATGTGCCGGCACCCGAGTTAGTGCCATTGCGCTGCCAAAGTGTTGACTTGCCCAGCGTTGAGCCATGACTGCACTATGCTCGCCGGCCAATATTTCTGCATCCATCTCCATGGGGATTTGCTCTGCTGTAACGTAGCTCAGGCAGCCCTTTGCATCAAAGAAGTCGGCGTCTGATACCGGTCGCATTAGCACCAGGTCGTCATTGAAAACCACGAAGTGGTCAGCCAGGCCAGGGATCCTGTGCAGGGCGGACTCGATTGCCATTGATGAGAACGTCGGCAGATGGCGTGAGTCCAGGATTTCGCTGTGGTCGACGATGGTTATGGAGGCATCCTGGCGTAAAAAAGCTGGTCTTTGCTGATCTGTTACCAGATACAGGTTTCCCGCTGATGGCCAGTACCGCTCAATAGAGCGCAGCAGATAACGAAGTTCACCATTGTCGCGAAAGCGGCCCTCGACATTGGCTGTAGCGATGACGGTGTGATCTGGTTGATGTTGCCTGCGTTTTTCTCGCCAGTCGGCATCGGACCCGTCTACCCAGGTAATGACCAGATCAACTTGCTTGCCGGGCTTCATATCTACTCCTCCCACGGATTCGGGATTGTTTTGGCTCGACAAGATACCAGTCAGCCCTGGCGTTTGCTGCGCTGGCTTTTGTTCAAGTGCCCGATCGGCTTCATTTTCCGTAAAGCCCGGGTGTATCAGACAATACTGGGGGCATTGCCATTCCGTGTGTAGCGCAGTGAAGTTATGGAGTCCGGTGCTTATGGATCCTGCGACCGTGCTTCGTCTTGCGCAGAATGACGGCATTGGGTGTATTTCGCTTCGCGCAGGATAACAGTTGTAGCTGTTGTCGCATCGTCTTGGCATTGGGGTGAATCGATATTAAGCTGCATACCGTCCCGAGTATGGAGTTGTTGGTCCCGTGAAGCACCTGATCGAATTCTTGAAAATTATTGTCGTTGCCATTCCCTTTGCGCTGGTGTGCTCAAGCATCGAGCCCTATCCGAACCACAGCGAGCTGCTGGTGCTGCCGGCAAGCCTGGTGCTGTTCGTGGTGGTTGCCTATCTGTTCAGGAGCCCGCGCGGCAGGCGTAGCTGGCTGCAATTCGGGTTGATCACTGTAATCTGTTATGTGGTGGCGATGCTCTGGTTCTGGCATGGCGCCATGCGCGGCTGGTGGTTTCCGCCAGTGCTGCCGGTGATGGAGCAGTTCTTCCAGCTGGAAGGTGAAGGGCAGCTGGATGCGGCGGTCAGCAACCTGTTCCTGGTGCTTTGGTTCATTGCGCTGGTGCTGGGCGGATTGCGCCTGCTGCGTGTTGAGGAGTCCTCTGCAAAGGCATGAGCCTGTTTTTCCGGCCTTCCTTGACAAGCAGCACAGAAGACGGATAATTCCCCTTTAGGCCGCCAGTGCGGCCTTGTTTGATTTGTATTGCAGCCAAAAGGCTGCGTCCAGTAACTCTGGTTTGCCATGCTTGGGAAAATCCCGTCTGCCACTGTAGGGCAGGAGGCACGCAGGCCGATCTTGCTGGCTCA
>CAZKTB010000302.1:0-1632 GCA_964555485.1 uncultured Thiopseudomonas sp.
CATAAACAAAAAGGGCTTCCTTGCGGAAGCCCTTCTCGTTGTCAGGTCACAAAATCGGATTAGTCGTCCAGTTTCATGGTGCCCTTCTCGGCCAGGTTGATGTGCCAGGAGAAGGCCTTGTCCAGCAGATGCGGGGTGTGGCCGCCGCGCTTGGCCTTGGCTTCCTCGAAGTAGTCACGAGCCTGCTGCTTGTAGCTTGGGTGCATGCAGTTCTCGATGATGGCTTCAGCAGCCTGACGAGGTGCCAGACCACGCAGGTCAGCGTAGCCCTGTTCGGTGATGATCACGTCAACGTCGTGGTTGGTGTGGTCAACGTGGGTCACGAAAGGAACGATCGAGGAGATCGCGCCGTTCTTGGCAGTGGAAGCAGTCACGAACATGGTGATGCGGGCGTTACGGGCGAAGTCGCCGGAGCCGCCGATACCATTCATCATGTGGGTACCACTAACGTGGGTGGAGTTGATGTTGCCGTAGATGTCGATTTCCAGCGCAGTGTTGAAGGAAATCACACCCAGACGACGGATCAGCTCAGGGTGGTTGGAGATTTCCTGCGGACGGAACATCACCTTGCCAGCGTACTTCTCCAGGTCTTCGGCCAGGGTATCAACACGCTTCTTGGACAGGGACAGGGCAGTACCGGCAGCGAACTTCACCACACCGGCGTCGATCAGGTCGAATACACCGTCCTGCAGTACTTCGGAAGCGACGATGACGTCCTTGAAACCGGACTTCTGCATGCCGTTCAGAACGGCGTTGGCTACGGAACCTACACCGGACTGCAGTGGTGCCAGGTTGTTGGGCAGACGGCCCTTGCTGACTTCTTCGTGCAGGAAGTGCAGCAGGTTGTCGGCGATCTGCTGGGTTTCTTCGTTTGGCTCGAACAGCGGGGACGGAATGTCCGGCTGGCTGGAAATAACCACACCGCGCACCTTGGCCGGGTCGACCTTGATGCCAGTAGTACCGATGCGCTGGCTGATCTCACACAGCGGAATGTCGCAACGGGCGTTTTCGCCGGCAGGGCCAGGAATGTAGATGTCGTGCATGCCTTCGTAGGCAGCAGGCGCGGACACGTTCACCTCGATGATGACGTGCTTGGCAGTTTCGACGTAAATCGGGGAGTTACCAACGGAGCCGGTCGGGATGATCATGCCGTCTTCGGTGATGGCAGCGGCTTCAATGATGGCGTAGTCGATGCGTGGCAGCACGCCCTGACGCACGTATTCGGCGTTGTGGGACAGATGCTGGTCAATGTAGAACGCTTCGCCTTCGTTGATCTGCTTGCGCAGGATAGGGTTGGCGTTGTACGGGAAACGCAGGTTGATGATACCGGCTTCGGCCATGGAACCGTCAGCTGCAGGACCCATGGAAGCACCGGTGAACAGGTTGACCTTGAACTTTTCCTTCTTGCCGCGCTCAGCCAGCGCCATGGGAAATTCTTTCGGCTCACCAAACAGGGTGAAGCCACTCATGCCAAGCGTCATACCATCGTCAATCCAGGAAGCTGCTTCTTCTGCAGAGACTACCTTCTTCAAGAATTCTGGATTGCGAATGAACTTGCTCAAATCCTGTGTCATGAAAATCACCTCAAAAAATACGGTTCATATGAGTTTGTGCCGCACTTGCGCACCAGCC
>CAZKTB010000303.1:0-1632 GCA_964555485.1 uncultured Thiopseudomonas sp.
ATAATACATGAGCACTCTCCAGGATGCGCGGACGCGGCAGGACAATGCCATCAAAGTCGCCAGTCAGATTGCCATACAGCAATACATCGATATCCAGCGGCAATTCGCGTGGTCCGGCCTGTAGCCGTCCTTCCTGTGCCTCTATGGCTTTCAGTCGCTGCACCAGCACGGGCAACTCAAGATCTGTGCGTACATGCACCACCATGTTGTAAAAGCAGCCGCTGCGAATGCCGACCGGCTCGCTCTCGAACACAGGCGAACAATCCAGCTGACCAAATTCGGCCTCCAGGGCATCCAGCGCGGCCAGAATATGGCGCTCGCGCTCGATATTGCTGCCCAGGCCAAGATATACGTCGATCAAAGACATCCGCGCTCGATCTCCACGCCTACGCCCACAGCCTGGGGAACTGCTCCCGGCTTGGTGATTTTCAGACGCAGCCAGGGAATGGCAAACGCCTGCATCAGTTCCGCCGCCAAACGCTCGGCAAAGGTCTCAACCAGCTCGAACTGATGCTTGCCGGCAAACGCCAGCACATGCTCGCTGACGGCAGCGTAATCCAGCGTGTGCTGCAGATCATCGCCGGCGGCTGCCTTGCGGATGTCCCAGGCCATATTCAGGTCAAGCAGCAAACGCTGGGTGATGGTGCGCTCCCAGTCGTACACGCCAATGACCGTGTCCACTGCCAACTGCTCGATAAAAACCCTGTCCACCTGTATCCTCTCCCGCTAGAATCCGCCCTACACAAACGGACCGTTCCGACCCCGGCGTCCGCTTGTTTCCGGAAACTCCGTGGTCTCTTGTCTATGTTCATTGCACTTTGTGTGTGCGCCTACCTGGCCGGCTCGGTATCTTTTGCCATTCTGCTCAGCCGGCGTCATGGCAGTACCGATCCGCGCCTGCGCGGCTCCGGCAACCCCGGCGCCACCAACATGCTGCGCCTGTACGGCAAGCGATTGGCCTTGCTGACCCTGCTTGGCGACCTGGCCAAGGGCCTGCTGCCGGTTGCCGCCGCTGGCTGGCTGGACCTTTCTGCCCAACTGCAAGCCTGGGTCGGCTTTTTTGCCGTGCTGGGTCATCTGTACCCCGTATTTCATCGCTTCAAGGGTGGCAAGGGCGTGGCGACCACCGCCGGCATGCTGCTGGCACTCTATCCGCCTGCCGCACTGCTGGCCCTGTCCACCTGGCTGCTGGCCTTTCACCTGACCCGCACCAGTTCGCTGGCTTCACTGAGCGCACTGCCAGTGACCCTGCCGCTGCTGGCCTGGCAACTACCGGCCAGCATGCTGCCGGTCAGCCTGCTTACGCTGCTGCTGGTATGGGCCCACCGCAACAACCTGAAAGACCTGCTGGCCGGCACTGAAAGAAAGTTCTGAACCTGCTGCGTCACCGCCCTGCTCAAATCGCCTCAAGTTCGGTCATCGGCCAGCGCGCCCGCGCATGGATGGCCGGGCCTTCCTGCTGGCCGGCCAGCAAACGCTGACAGCCCGCGTAAGCAATCATGGCGCCGTTATCGGTACAAAAACGTGGGCGTGCGTAAAACACTTCACCATCCAGTTCGGTCAGCATCTGCTCCAGTGACTGGCGCAATGAAGTATTGGCACTGACGCCACCGGCAATCACCAGCCGCTGCA
>CAZKTB010000304.1:0-1625 GCA_964555485.1 uncultured Thiopseudomonas sp.
GATCAGCTGCTCCAGCTCGTTTAGCCGGCTGCTGTCGGCACTAAGGATCAGCTGTTGACCGTTACCGGCAACCCGCTCATGGGACTCCAGCAGCGGTTGCAGCAGCCGGATCATGTCATGGTCGGTACGGTGCTGCAGTTGGATGACACGCATTTCGGCACTGGCCGGCAGGCTAGCCAGCAGTAACGAGAACAGGACAAAACGGAGCAGACTGGTCATAGGGTCATCCGGCGCAGGTTGATATCGGTGCGTGACAAATCCCACATGGCAGCAAACTGCTCAAGATACGGGCGCACTTTTGCGGGCTGGCCACACAGCAGTTGACCCTGATATGGCGCGGAAGTTTTACGCAGCAACAGGCCGTGGCCGTCAACCGACAGCCAGCAGTCTACAGTTGTCTGGTGTTCGACATGAATCAGGCGTATTTGTGCCCGGCTGCTCAGCCGCTCGACCAACATCAGCATGCGGTGACCGTCGCTTAACAGACGCTGGCTGTCATGCAGCAGGATTTGCAGACGGTTGCCTTCGTGCCGCAACAGAAAGTCCTTGCAGGCTTCGACAATGGCATCGTTGTCATAGAGCCAGTGCTCAAGGTCGGGCGAGCAGATACGGACCAGATGACGTGCCTGCTGCAGCAGCTGCAGGCTGTGCTGGCGGATTTCATCCTGGTCATGCAGGAACAGTGTGGTCGCAGGTACCTCTGCGTCTGGGCGGATGACGGCAGGCGGGTTGTGGATGCTGAACTTGCCGGGCGAGACAAACTCGATGGCTGTGTTTTCATCCTGTTCCGGAGATTCCGGCGGAACCTGCCGCTGCATGTTTACTCGCTGCTTCTCAGCATGTCGATGTGCGGGATGCCGGCTTCGATGAACTCGTCGCTGACAGCCTTGAAGCCCAGTCGCTCATAGAAACGGGCAGCATGTACCTGGGCAGTCAGGGTTTGCTGTTTGAGACCGCGGCGTTCGGCTTCGTCAATGGCGGCCTGCATCAGCGCTTCGCCGACTTTCAGCCCGCGCCATTCCTTGAGTACCGAAACCCGGCCAATGCAGCCGTCGGGCAGCAGGCGGGCGGTACCAATGGCGAAATCTTCCTCTTCGGCCAGAAAGTGAACGGCACCAGCATCCTGGCTATCCCACTCCTGTTCGGGAGTGACGCCCTGTTCGTCAATGAATACCCGCTTGCGGATGCGGCGCAGGTCTGCGTTGTCTTTATGCCAGTCGGCAATACGCACTTCAATGTTACTCATCCATACACTCCAGACTGCCTTGCTTGACCAGCTCACACAGGAGGGTGACGGCTTCGTCACGGTCCAGCCAAGGCTGTAGATTATCCATAGTCAGAAACTCCTGACCACAAAGGTTACGAATAAATCCGACTAAATGCTCAGGAAATGGCCGGCTGCCACCGCAGGAAAACAGCAGGATGGCTGGCGCGCCATCCAGTTGCAGATGGCTCCAGGCCAGACGGGCTGCGGGGTTGCGGACCAGTGCGCCGCCATCGCGGAGAAATTCGCGCAGGCTGTCAGCATCGATTTCATGGCCCTGCAGGAACTCGGGATACTTGGGTTCGGTCATGTGCTGGCCGAACCAGCTCAGCAGCAGGTTGTCGTCATCCAGCTGCTCGCG
>CAZKTB010000305.1:0-1624 GCA_964555485.1 uncultured Thiopseudomonas sp.
ATACTCTTCGAATAATCTAAAGGTCGAATACACAATCACTTACAAAACCCTAGGATTAGCCACAAGCCTTGAGCCGTAGCTGCCACGGCCCTTGCAGACATTTTTACCGATGCCTGCCAACCAACAAAAACTATAAAACCCTGAGCTTTAAAAGCCACAGAAAAACTAGCAACCATTATAAAAATAAGACCGGAGGTTGAATAAAATAAAGTCCACTTCCCTGCCTGCTTCAACAACAACAAACAATTCTGGAGTGCACAATCATGCCTAAAGAAATTTCCGAAAGAGATAAACAGTACTGGGGTACCAACCTCCGACTGATTCTCACCTGCCTCGCCATCTGGGCCACAGTGTCCTATGGCTTTGGCCTGCTGCTTCGCCCACTTCTCATGGGCATCCACATTGGCGGAGCCGATATGGGCTTCTGGTTTGCCCAGCAAGGTGCAATCATGACCTTCCTGGCTCTCATCACCTTCTACGCTTGGCGCATGAACAAGCTCGATGATGAATTCGGTCTGGAGGACTAACCATGAGCCAATTTACCATTAACATGCTTTTTGTTGCGGGTTCCTTTGCGCTCTACACCTGGATCGCAATTTGGGCCCGTGCAAAATCAACCCGCGAGTTCTACATCGCCGGTGGTGAAGTCCACCCGGTGATGAACGGTATGGCGACCGCAGCTGACTGGCTGTCCGCCGCTTCGTTCATCTCGGTTGCCGGTCTGATTTCCGTCGGTTATGTAAACTCCGCGTTTATCATGGGCTGGACCGGTGGCTATGTACTGCTGGCAACCCTGCTGGCTCCGTACCTGCGCCGTTTCGGTACCTACACCGTGCCCGACTTCGTTGGTAAGCGTTACGACAGTAAGGCTGCCCGTGTTGTTGCGGTTGTGTGCCTGATCCTCATCTCGCTGACCTACGTGATCGGCCAGATGACTGGTGCCGGTGTTGCGTTCGCCCGCTTCCTGGAAGTCAAGGTCTCTACCGGCCTGCTGATCTCCTCCGTTGTAGTATTCGCTTACGCGGTACTGGGCGGTATGAAAGGCGTAACCTACACTCAGGTGGCCCAGTACATCGTACTGATCCTGGCCTTCCTGATCCCGGCCGTGTACCTGTCGCTGATGGTGACTGGCCACTTCCTGCCACAAACAGGTTTCATTGGAGCACACGCTGAATCAGGCACTCCAATGCTGATGAAGCTGAACGAGGTGGTTCGTGATCTGGGCTTCCAGGATTATACGGCTGACGTATCCAACCGCTGGAACATGACCCTGTTCACCCTGACCCTGATGGTTGGTACCGCTGGTCTGCCACACGTGATCATCCGCTTCTTCACCGTACCCAACATCAAGGACGCCCGTCGTTCTGCTGCCTGGGCACTGTTCTTCATCGCGCTGTTCTACACCACTGCACCTGTTGTAGCGGCCATGGGTCGTCTGAACCTGCTGAACAACATCTATCCTGACGGTGTTCATGAGCCATCCCTGGCCTATGAAGATGCGCCACAGTGGTTCAAGAACTGGGAAGAAACAGGTCTGCTGAAGTTCGAAGACAAGAACAATGATGGTCACATCCAGTTCTACAACGACGGCACCCTGCCAACCCCGAACAAGGACTTCGTAGCG
>CAZKTB010000306.1:0-1624 GCA_964555485.1 uncultured Thiopseudomonas sp.
TGCTGCATGCCCTGCATGACGTATTTGGAGTCGGTCACCAGCAGTACATTGCTGCGCCGCTTCAGGGCCGACAGGCCTTCAATCACTGCCCGCAATTCCATGCGGTTGTTGGTGGTGCCGTCTTCGCCACCAAAGAGTTCCAGCTCGCGCCCCTTGTATTGCAGCAGCGCGCCCCAGCCACCAGGGCCGGGATTGCCCTTGCAGGCGCCATCGGTATAAATATGTATCTGATCACTCATGCTTGCATTGTTCTTTTGCTATGTCCGGCTTGATTGTCTGCTGTGCTACCGGCATCGGCAGCAGCCCTTTCAGCCGCCGATTGCGCTGCCGCTGGGCGGGTGCTGCATGCACCTGTTTGCGGGCAGCTATCATATAGCATGCACCAAGGGGCCACTGCTTTTTGCCCAGATAACTTTCCAGCCCCGGCAATGTCCGCTGCCCACAGGCCGGTAAATAGTGGGCAAACCTGGGCGCTTCCACAGCAAATCCCAGCACCGCCAGCCACTCCGACACCCTGCCTGCAGAAAGCCGGTGCCCGTGTCGCCACAGCTTGCTGCCAACAAAACCCTGCCACCAGGGATTGCGCACGACCAGCAACAGATGGCCACCCGGCCGCACTGCCCGTGCCGCCTCGCGCAACAGGTCATAGGGCGAGCCGGCAAACTCCAGGCTGTGCTGCAGCAACACCACATCGGCACCATCGGGCTGCACCGGCCACAGGCATTCGGAACAGATGGCATCCTGTTTCAGCTCGTCACTGCCAATATCCACCTGATGACGGACCGCACATTGCCAGCTGGCATCGGTAACCGCGTTGTACACCACCAGGTAGCTGCCAAAACAACGGCCGAGCCGTTCCTGCAGCCACTGCTGTTCGGCCTGCAACAGGGCGGACGCCCGCGGGCTGGCCAGCCAGTGACGCAGTTCGGCTGGGGATACCGCACGCCGCGGTTTGATCCGGGCCAGTTTCAGCATGCATTTCTCCTTTTCTTCCAGACGGCCTGACTTGATGCTGCGGAAGTTCGACAGCAGTTTTACCGGTCTGCTATGGTTCTGCAATCCAAGATTTGCTTACAGGACACCGCCATGCTGACGATTACCGCCCTGCCCGCATTTAACGACAACTATATCTGGCTGCTGCAAGATCCTGCCACACAACGCTGTGCGGCGGTTGATCCGGGCGATGCCAATCCGGTTCTGCAATGGCTGGAAGACAATCCCGGCTGGCAGTTGAGCGACATTCTGATCACTCATCACCACCGCGATCATACGGGCGGCATCGCCACATTGAAACAGGCGACTGGTGCCCGTGTGTACGGTCCCGAGCAGGAAAGCATCGACGGAGTGGATCAGCAACTGACCGATCTGCAGCAGCTGCAGGTACTGGGCCAGACCTTCACCATCTATCATGTGCCTGGTCACACCCTGGGCCACATCGCCTATTATCTGCCCGGCGAGCAGCCGGTGCTGTTCAGCGGCGACACTCTGTTTTTGGCCGGTTGCGGACGTATCTTTGAAGGCACTCCAAGCCAGATGTATCACTCACTGCAGCGACTGGCCGCACTGCCGACCAATACGCTGGTGTACTGCACCCACGAATACAGCCTGTCCAACCTTAAATTTG
>CAZKTB010000307.1:0-1596 GCA_964555485.1 uncultured Thiopseudomonas sp.
ACAAACTCTGGCGGATAGAAGGCATTGGCAATGCGTCCGGACAGCGCCGAGCGGTCATCATCAACAATGGCAATGGTGGCATTGTGCATGGTTTCCGGCTGCGCGGTGGCGGCGCTGTAGATCGACAATGTAAACACATAGATGATCAGGATCAGCATCACCGGGTCACGCACCAGGCTCCAGAGCTCCTTGCGGCCCAGACGCAGAATGTTTTTCAGCTTTCTCATCTCAGGACTCCTGCTTGCGCAACAGCAAGATGGCCGCGCCCAGTACCACAGGTACCGCCACCAGCAGCGGCCAGAAGGCGGCATGCAGGTCGGATAGCTGCAAGGCCTTGCTGAACACGCCGCGACTGATGATGAACATGTGCGTGGCCGGATACATCTCGCCGGCCACACGGGTCAGGCCCTCGGTGGATGACACCGGATTGAGCAGTCCGGAGATCTGTCCGGCCGGCAGCATGGTACCTATCATGGCAAAGAACATGGCGGCAATCTGGCTGCTGGTGATGGTCGAGGCCAGCAGGCCCATGCCGGTGGCAATGAAACAGAACAGCAGGGTGGCCAGGGTCAAAGTCATGAAACTGCCCTTGATCGGCACCCCGAATATGGTCACTGCCAGCAGACTCATACAGAAGAAGTTGACCATGGCCAGCCCCACGTAGGGCAGTTGCTTGCCGAGCAGGAACTCCAGCCGGGTGACGGGTGTGACATAGAGGTTGATGATGGAGCCCAGCTCTTTTTCCCGCACCACAGCCAGTGCGGTCAGCATGGCCGGCAGCATCAGCAACAGCATGGGAACCACGGCCGGCACCATGGCTGGCAGGCTTTTCACATCAGGGTTGTAGCGGTAGCGGTCCTGGATGCTGGCATTGGGCTGCAAACCGCTGTCCAGCCGCTCCTGCGCCTGCTGCATCAGCCAGCTCTGGTGCAGGCCGCGCACATAGCCGTGGATGGTTTCGGCCCGCTGCGGCATGGCGCCATCGACCCAGGCGGCAATGGCCACTTCCTGCCCGCGCAGCAGGTCACGGGCAAAGCCCGGCGGAATCTCGATGGCCAGCGAAATCTCGCCCCGGCGCATGCGCAAGTCCAGCTCTTCATAGCTGCTGATCGGCGGTTGCTCGATGAAATAGCGCGAGCCGGAAATGTTCAGCGCATAGTTCTGGCTCAAGGTACTCTGGTCACGGTCCAGTACCGCATAGCGCAGATCTTCGACATCCATGGTGATGCCGAAGCCAATCACGAACATCAGCAGGATCGAGCCGGCCAGCGCCAGGGTGGCACGCACCGGGTCGCGGCGCAGTTCCAGCGTTTCGCGCCAGGTGTAACTCAGCAGGCGTTGCAGGCTGAAGCGTGCGGGATCTGCCAGCTCTTCAGCCTGTTCTGCCGGCTCTCCGCTCAGTTGCGTTGTAGCGCCCTGCTCTTCACCGCCGGATTCGTCAGCACCAGCCTCCAGCAGATAGCCGATAAAGGCATCTTCCAAATCGTCAGCGCCACGCTTTTCCACCAGTTTCTGCGGTGCATCGCTGTCCAGCACCTTGCCGGCGTGCATCATCGACATGCGGTCGCAACGTTCGGCCTCGTTCATGAAGTGGGT
>CAZKTB010000308.1:0-1586 GCA_964555485.1 uncultured Thiopseudomonas sp.
GTCTTTTGCTGTTCCAGCTCCTGCTGGTGCTGGTCAATGGCTGCCTGCAACTCGGTCAGCTGCTGTACCGTGGCCTTGAACTGGTTGATCTGCTGCTGACGGGCCTGCTGCAGATATTGGTAATAGGTCAGGTTGTGGCTGATCAGGGCCGGATCCTGCTGATTGAAAAACAGCCGTAGCGGCTCGCTCTGGCCAGCCTGGTAGGCTGCGCGGCTCTGTACTGCTACCAGTTTTTGCTGTTGTTCGCGGCGAGCTTCCAGGCGTTTTTTTTCCGTCTCGAACTCACGAATGTCCTGCTCGTTTTTTTTTTGCTCTGCTGCAAGTGAGCGGATGTTTTTTTCCAGCACGCCGATGTCCTTTTCGGTGTCCTGTAGTGCCTTTTGTGCAACGGATTTTTCCGACTGGATCTGCCTGATCAGCTTTTCCAGTTCGACAATATCCTGTTGTGCCTTGCGGATGTTCTGCTGTGCCTGGCTGCGCTCGTCAGCTTGCAACAAGGGACTGCCTGTCAGTAGCAGGGCACCCAGTAGCACTGGGACCAGACGCCGCGGTAGCGTACGGCGTCGGGCAGGTTTCATAGGGGCAGGCATGCGCAGGTCTTCCGTCACTTGAACTCGACGATGCTGGTGCCGGTCATTTCAGCTGGAACCGGCACATCCATCAGGGTCAGCAGGGTGGGGGCCACGTCGGCCAGAACGCCGCCCTCACGAATGCTGGCCGGGCGCTTGCCGACATAGATGAAGGGCACGGGCTCGGTGGTGTGGGCGGTATGGGCCTGGCCGGTATGGTGGTCGGTCATCTGTTCGCAGTTGCCATGGTCGGCAGTGATCAGGGCCTCGCCGCCGACACGGTCCAGGGCAGCAGTGATGCGGCCCAGACAGTGGTCCAGACATTCGACAGCTTTCACTGCCGCTTCGAAGACACCGGTATGGCCAACCATGTCGCCGTTGGCGTAGTTGACGATGATGACATCGAACTCCTGGTTGTCGATGGCTTCGACGATGCGATCGGTCACTTCCGGCGCACTCATCTGTGGCTGCAAGTCGTAGGTGGCAACCTGGGGCGAAGGAATCAGCACGCGGGTTTCGCCGGGGAAGGGCTCTTCGCGGCCGCCGGAGAAGAAAAAGGTGACGTGGGCATACTTTTCGGTTTCGGCGATGCGCAGCTGGGTCTTGCCCAGCTTGCCCAGGTATTCGCCCAGCACATTGTCGAGGGTGAAGGGGGCAAAAGCACAGGGTGCGTCAAACTGGGCAGCGTACTGGGTCAGCATCACGTAGCTGGCCAGTGCCGGCACGCGCTGGCGGGCAAACTCGCTGAAATCCGGCTCGATAAAGGCACGGGTGATTTCACGGGCACGGTCGGCGCGGAAGTTCATGAATACCAGGGCGTCACCATCCTGCATGGGCACGGCGTCGCCGATCACTGTGGCCTTGACGAATTCGTCGTTCTCGTCACGGGCATAGGCAGCAGCCAGGCCTCCGCTGGCGCTGACGGCGCTGAACTCGCCCTGGCCGTCGACCAGCAGCTTCCAGGCCTGTTCAACGCGGTCCCAACGGTTGTCACGGTCCATGGCGTAGTAGCGGCCG
>CAZKTB010000309.1:0-1580 GCA_964555485.1 uncultured Thiopseudomonas sp.
GGAGCGTGGTATCACCATTACTTCCGCAGCCGTTACCGCCTTCTGGCAGGGTTCCAAGAAGCAGTATGACAACTACCGCCTGAACGTCATTGACACCCCCGGCCACGTCGACTTCACCATTGAAGTTGAGCGTTCCCTGCGTGTTCTGGACGGTTCCGTAGTTGTATTCTGTGGTTCTTCCGGTGTTGAGCCGCAGTCCGAGACCGTATGGCGTCAGGCCAACAAGTACGGTGTTCCGCGTATCGTTTACGTCAACAAGCTGGACCGTCAGGGCGCCGACTTCAAGCGCGTTCTGGGTCAGATCAAGCAGCGTCTGGGTCACACTCCGGTTGCCCTGCAACTGCCGATCGGCAGTGAAGAGAACTTCGTTGGCCAGGTTGACCTGATCTCGCGCGTTGCCTACTACTGGAACGACGAAGACATGGGCATGACCTTCCGTGAGGAAGAGGTTCCTGCCGACATGGTTGACGATGTTGAAGAATATCGCTCCCTGCTGGTTGAGGCTGCTGCCGAGTCCAGCGAAGAGCTGATGGACAAGTACCTGGAAGAGGGTGACCTGTCCGTTGAAGACATCAAGAAGGGCCTGCGTGAGCGCACCATCGCTTGTGAAATCGTTCCGGCCGTTTGTGGCTCATCCTTCAAGAACAAGGGTGTTCCGCTGGTTCTTGACGCCGTTATCGATTACCTGCCGGCGCCAACCGACATTCCAGCCATTCAGGGTGTACACCCTGATGACGAAGAGAAAACCGACAGCCGTCCTGCCGACGACAAGGCGCCATTTGCCGCCCTGGCGTTCAAGATCGCTGCCGACCCCTTTGTCGGTACCCTGACTTTTGCCCGTGTTTACTCCGGTATCCTGAAGTCTGGCGACCAGGTTCTGAACTCCGTGCGCGGCAAGCGCGAGCGCGTCGGCCGTATGGTGCAGATGCACGCCAACGACCGTCAGGAGATCAAGGAATGTGTAGCTGGTGACATCGCTGCCCTGATCGGCATGAAGGATGTGACCACCGGTGACACCCTTTGCTCACTGGATGCTCCAATCATCCTTGAGCGCATGGACTTCCCCGAGCCGGTAATTTCCGTTGCCGTTGAGCCGAAGACCAAGGCTGACCAGGAAAAAATGGGTATCGCCCTTGGCCGTCTGGCCCAGGAAGACCCTTCCTTCCGCGTCAAGACCGACGAGGAGACCGGCCAGACCATCATTTCCGGTATGGGTGAACTGCACCTGGATATTCTGGTTGACCGCATGCGTCGCGAGTTCAACGTCGAGGCCAACATTGGTAAGCCACAGGTGGCCTACCGCGAAACCATCCGCAACACCTGCGAGATCGAGGGCAAGTTTGTCCGTCAGTCCGGTGGTCGCGGTCAGTTCGGTCACTGCTGGATCCGCTTCTCTCCTGCCGATGAAGGCCAGGAAGGACTGGAATTCCAGAACGAAATTGTGGGCGGTGTAATTCCTCGCGAATACATCCCTGCAGTAGAGAAAGGTATCGAAGAGCAGATGCAGAACGGTATTCTTGCCGGTTATCCGCTCATCGGCCTGAAGGCGGCCGTTTTTGACGGTTCCTACCACGATGTCG
>CAZKTB010000310.1:0-1553 GCA_964555485.1 uncultured Thiopseudomonas sp.
TGGTGGCCCAGGCTTCTGAAATGGGCATTTCCGCCCAGGATGCATACGAGAAGATCCAGCAGCAAAAGGACAAGGTATTGCTGATCGATGTGCGTGATCCGGTAGAGATCATGTTTGTCGGTTCCGCCGAGGGCGTGGATGTCAACATTCCTTTCCTGCTGGTCGACCGTACCCGCTTCAATGAGGAGCGTGGCGTGTTTGCCCTGGACAGGAATGAGCAGTTTGCCGACATGGTCAAGGCCGAGCTGGCCAAGCGCGGACTGGACGAGAACACCGAAGTGATCACCATGTGCCGCTCCGGTAGCGAGCGTGGTGAGCCCAGTGCCAAGGTGTTGCGTGACGCCGGTCTGCCCAACGCACTCTTTGTGGTGCACGGCTTCCAGGGTGATCCGCTGAAGGAAGGCCCGCAAGCCGGTATGCGTCTGCAGAATGGCTGGCAAAACTCCGGTCTGCCCTGGTCGCGCAGCCTCAATCCGGAAACCATCTATCGCGTTGACCGCTAAAACTGTTGCGTCCTGACGGCCATTGGGCTAAGTTAGAACGCATTCACAGGAGAATACAGATGCACTTGCACGCGCTTAACTCGTCAGCCATGTCAGACAACCAGCAGGTTGCGGCTGTCGCGTGCGCAGGTGTTGGCTACTTTTACGCATATTGGTTTAGCTTTGGGCTAGCCTGATGCATGTTGCCGGGCGGCCCTTACTTGAAACAGGGTAGCCGCCATACGAATACAAAACCCCGGACGGCTTCCCGCCCCGGGGTTTTTTTATGCTTGAACAAATGAAAACGGAGTACACACAATGATCACCATGTCCATTTACCGCGTCTACCTGCAATCCTGGCGATTTTATCTGTACCTGCGCAGCCCCCTTTCGAATTTGCTACGACAACACAGATAAAAACAGGAAATTTGCCATGACCACTTCTTCATCCGCCGTACTGGAACTTTTGCCCGGCAGTCAGGCTGTCGCTGTGACGGCGTCCCGTCCGCTCCCCACGCCTGCCGAGCTGCAGCAGCGCCTGCCGCTTTCCGCCAGCCTGCGTCAGCGTATCCGTAACCAGCGTCAGGCCATTGCCGACATCTTGCAGGGCCGCGATTCGCACATGCTGGTGGTGGTAGGCCCGTGCTCCATTCACGATCCTGCAGCTGCGCTGGACTATGCCGAACGCCTTGCCGCCCTGGCCGATGAGCTCTCCGATCATCTGTTGCTGGCGATGCGCGTCTATACGGAAAAGCCGCGCACTACCGTGGGCTGGAAAGGGCTGTTGTACGATCCGCTGCTGGACGGCAGCGCCCGGATGGATGAAGGGCTGGCGCTATCCCGCCAGCTGATGCTGCAGGTGGCCGAGCTGGGCCTGCCGGTTGCCACCGAGCTGTTGCAGCCGCTGACAGTGCCTTATTTTTCCGATCTGCTGGGCTGGGCCGCCATTGGTGCCCGCACCAGCGAGTCGCAGATTCACCGTGAAATGGTCAGTGGCCTGGGTGTACCGGCCGGGTTCAAGAATGCCACCGACGGCAGTGTCCAGGTGGCACTGGATGCCATGCGGGCAGC
>CAZKTB010000311.1:0-1552 GCA_964555485.1 uncultured Thiopseudomonas sp.
GGTGATACCACCAGAGGGCCGCTGAATATTGGCGTAACCGTCATGGGTACAGTTCCTGCCGGACAGGCGTTACTGCGCAGCGGAGCCATGCCGGGCCAGCAACTCTGGGTCAGCGGTCCACTGGGCGGAGCTGCGGCCGCGTTGCAGGTGCTGCAGAATAGCGATAACGACTATCCCGAATTGCTTGCTGCCTACTGGTCACCACAGCCCCGGCTTGAGCTGGGCCAGTGGCTGCGCGGCAGGGGCGGCGCTGCACTGGACGTTTCTGATGGCCTGCTGGCAGATGCCGGACACATGGCGGCCGAGTCCGGCGTGCAGCTGGTGATCGAGCAAGCTCTAGTGCCGGTTCACCCGGAGGCGCTGGCACTGTCGGCAGATCGGTCGATGGAGTGGGCACTCTGCGGCGGTGATGATTACCAGCTGGTGTTCAGTCTGCCTGAATTACATGCGACAGCTTTGCAGAAGCAGTTCCCGCAGGCCCGTCGTATCGGGCATGTTGCTGAAGGTCAGGGAGTAGTGCTGGTTGATGGCCAGGGGCGACAGGTCGACTTTTCCCGTGGCGGCTATCAACATTTCTAGCATCAGGCTGTTGCTCAGGAGTCTGCTGTCATCAATGCTGCTCCAGCTGTGTATACTCCTTGCCAATACCACCCGATCATCAAGATAACAGGACCTGAGCGATGACAACCCGGCAACCACAGGTGTGGAGCAATTTCTGGCACTTTCTGGCTTTTGGTTTCGGTACCGGCCTGGCGCGCAAGGCACCGGGAACCTGGGGTACGCTGGCAGGACTGGTTTTTGTGCCGTTGCTGCAGTTGGTCAGCCTGCCGCTGGCGCTGACGGTAATTGTCGCAGCCTCTATCTTCGGGGTCTGGCTTTGCGGCAAGGTGGCCGATGACCTGGGCGTGCACGACCATGGCGGTATCGTCTGGGACGAGATCGTCGGCATCTGGATCACGCTGGTATTGTTGCCGGCCCACTGGGGCTGGTGGCTGGCCGGTTTTGTTGCCTTCCGTTTTTTCGATATTCTCAAACCCTGGCCAATCCGTGCGCTGGATCGCAGACTCGGTGGCGGTCTGGGCATTATGCTTGACGATATTCTGGCCGGCATCTGTGCCGCGCTGGTCTTGCTGGTGGCCAGGCTGTGGCTGTAGACAGGATCCTGGCAATGCCAGTCCTGCCAGAGCTAAAGCTGTAACTGCGGGGAGATTGACCGTGCGCACATTGATTTTCATGCTGTTTGCATTGCTGGCCGGACAGGTACTGGCGGAACCTTCGGTGCGGGTGGTGGGTCTGTTCCCCAATGCCGCAGTGGTCAATATCGATGGTAAGCGTACCCTGCTCAAGGTCGGGCAGGAAGGGCCGATGGGGCTGAAACTGATTTCTGCCGACAGTCGCTCCGCAGTGCTGAGCATCAATGGTCGTCAGCAACGTATGGAACTGTCCCGCGACTACAGCCAGGGTGGCTACAGCACACCGGAAAAACAGCGCATGGTCATTGCCCGCGGCCGTGGTGGCCATTATTGGGTCAATGGTTCGGTCAACGGCAACA
>CAZKTB010000312.1:0-1552 GCA_964555485.1 uncultured Thiopseudomonas sp.
ATGGCCAGATCCGCTTCGCCATCAAGGCGCTTGGCGACTACACCTACAAGCTTGGCCGCAGCATCAAGATTGCCCAGCAGGTACAGATCGAAGGCCCATACGGACGCTTCAACATGCCATCGGACGATAGCGGCAAACGACAAATCTGGGTTGCCGCAGGTATCGGCGTCACTCCGTTCATCGCTTGGCTGGAAGGCCTGCAGGATGATCCGGATTCCGCTCCCGAGGCCAGCCTGTACTATTGCGCCAACAACGAGCAGGAAGCCGTATTTGCCCAGCGCCTGCAGCAGCTCTGCAAACAGCTGCCCAGTATCCAGCTGCATATCCACCTGAGCGAGCGCGATGGTCATCTGACTGCAGAACAGCTATTTGCCCAGGCTGACAAAAACACCAATGTCTGGTTTTGTGGCCCCAATGCCTTTTCCGACAGTCTGAAGCAGCAAATGCCTGCCCTGGGACTGCAACCGGAAAACTTCCACCAGGAATTATTCCAGATGCGCTAACCGCCAGCGAAGACCAGTGGCGCAATCTTGCCCGCAAGCAGGGTTGCGCCATTTTTCATGCACGGCACCCATCCCGACAAGATAGCCATCATGGCAGACGACAGGAATCAATTACGCAGCGGGAAAGGGTCCCGGTCACTTGCACTTTCTCGATAAAAGACTAACCATTACACCTCTTTTTTGTGGAAACCCTGCATGTTCAAGTTTTTGCCCGCCCCCCTGCGCGGCCTGATCTCCGCCCTGATTCTGGCCCTGAGTACATTGTTCTGGTGCTGGCCGCTATTCACCCTGGCACTACTGAAGCTGCTGCTGCCGTTTACGCCGGCCCAGCGTGCGCTGCGTTTCGGCATGCACTGGATTGCCGAAAGCTGGATCAGCATCAACTCGTTCTGGATGGATCTGGCACAGGACACACAGTGGGATGTGGAAGGGCTGGAAAAACTCGACAAAAGCCACTCCTGGCTGGTCACCAGCAACCACCAGAGCTGGGTAGACATTCTGGTGCTGCAGTACCAGTTCAACAACCGTCTGCCACTGCTGAAGTTCTTCCTCAAGCAGGAGCTGATCTGGGTCCCGGTGATAGGCCTGTGCTGGTGGGCGCTGGAGTTTCCTTTCATGAAGCGCTACAGCAGGCAATACCTGGAAAAGCATCCGGAAAAGCGTGGCCAGGATCTGGCCACCACGCGCAAGGCCTGTGAGCGCTACAAAACCAACCCGGTGGCGGTATTCAACTTCCTTGAGGGCACCCGCTTCACTCCGGCCAAGCATGATGAACAGCAGTCTCCCTATAGCCACCTGCTCAAGCCCAAGGCCGGCGGTATCGCCTATGTGCTGGACGCCATGGGCGAACAGCTACAGCAGCTGGTCAACGTCAGCCTGTTCTACCCCGACGGGGTGCCAACACTCTGGGAGCTGATGTGCGGCAAGGTCAAACGCATAGTGATGCATGTCGATATCCTGCCGATCCCGCGCGAGTTTGTTGGCAAGGATTACAGCAACGACGAAACCTATCGTGCCGCTTTCCAGGCCTGGACCAACCAGCTGTGGCA
>CAZKTB010000313.1:0-1545 GCA_964555485.1 uncultured Thiopseudomonas sp.
CCTCGATGTTCCACTTGACCACCTGGCTGTCGATGAACAGCGTGGTGTAGGCGTTACCGCGACCGTCAAAGGTGGTGTGCAGTGGACCAAGACCCAGCTCCGGCTCACCTACGATCACGTCACGCTCGTCTTCGTACTTGTCGTTGAACAGGTCGTCCAGACGGTCGATGGCGATGATGGAGCAGGTCGGGGACAGCTTACCGGCGGCAATGAAGTACTTGCCGTCTGGCGAGGTGTTCAGACCGTGCGGGTTCTTCGGCACTGGAACGTAACGGGTTACGCGGCTGTTCTTGCCGTCTTTCTTGCGGCCGTCAACCACAGGCACCTTGGAGTCGCCGAGGGTAACGAAGTTGCCCTTCTTGATCTCTTCCTCGATGCGTGGAATGTTGAATACGGTTACCCAGTCGCGCTCGTTACGCATCTGGCCGGCCAGGTCGGTGGCGCCTTCGGAGTTGTAGCAGGTGGAGGCGGCGTAGTTACCGGTGTAGCACATGTCGGTGTTGTCGAGGTTACCGTCAACGATTACCTGCCAGGCTACTTCCATGGTCTCGGCGTCTACCGCGTTGAACATGGTGAACTTCTCGGACTCATCCCAGTTGTCAAAACCGATGGAGCCATCGTTTGGCTGTGGAATGATGAACTCGGCGTTACAGAACACGTACTTGGTGTGTGGAACCTTCTGCAGACGCAGGCCGTGAATGGACTGGACGTTTGGAATGGTGGTGATCCGGTCACACTTCATGATGTCCAGACGGATACGGGCAACACGGGTGTTGGCCTTGTCGTTGATGAACAGGTACTTGCCGTCATACTTGCCGTCGGTCATGGAGATGTGCGGGTGGTGTGCATCACCGTTGAGGTACTCGGCGCCTTCGCCCAGCACTTCCTTACTTTCGTTGGTCAGACCCCAGCCGGTGGCGGAGCAGACGTTGAATACAGGGATACGCAGCAGTTCACGCATGGAAGGTACGCCCAGAACACGGACTTCACCGGACTGACCGCCACTCCAGAAGCCGTAGTACTCGTCCAGCTCGCCAGGGCCTACGTGGACCTTCTGCTGGGACTCCTTGACCGCAGCGGCCCAGGATTCACGAGTCATTACGGTTCCGCCCATGGTTGCGGCACCGGCAGCCAGCGTAGCGCCGGTTACCGCTGTCGCACCCAGAAAGCCACGGCGACTGAGGCCGGCTTTTTCTGTAGTTGTTTTCTTATCGCTCATGACAGATCAATCTCCATAGTATTGGCCTGAACCTTGCGGTCAGGTTGAAGCATCCAGCTCTACAGCCGGAATGATTTGCGGCTTCCCGGCATCGGGAGCTGCTTTTGTGCGCTCGCGGCGTTTCTTTTTCGCCACCAGCGGCGGGCAACGGTCGTCGTTGTAGTAGGTCACCTGGCAGTCGAGGCAGTGGTGACATTCGTTCGGATCGATATGGCCATCCGGGTGGATCGCCTGCACCTCGCACTCGACAGCACAGAGCTGACATGGAGTGCCACACTCCTTGCGGCGCTTGAGCCAGTCGAACAGGCGCAGCTGGGTCGGGATCG
>CAZKTB010000314.1:0-1543 GCA_964555485.1 uncultured Thiopseudomonas sp.
AGTGCCTGTTGCAGGCGTGCCTGCGGCAGCTCCAGCTGGCTGAAGCTGTCTACCTCAAGGCCATCAAACTGGCGGGTAAAGTCGAGTACCGCAGCATCACCCCGGCTACGCACCTGGGCAATGATGTCGACAACGCGCTGGTTGACCTCGGCATCGGAGACGCTTTCCCAGCTCAGCAGCTGGTCGAGCTCGGCGGCAAAGCCGGCATCGTCCGCATTCATGCGGCGGACTACTGGGGTTTTACTCATGCTGTTACCTTGATTCTCGTGTTTGGAAAACACTGAATAATTACCTGCGTTGTCAACATTATTCAGCGCTTCCTTTGATGGCCTGTGTGCGCTTTGCTTGGGTTCGGGATCACTCCTGAATGATGCGCATGGACAGGTCGACCGCCTTGACGTTCTTGGTCAGGATGCCCAGGGAGATGAAGTCCACACCGGTTTCCGCGACATCACGCAGAGTATCATCATTGATGCCGCCGGACGCCTCCAGCTTGACCTTGCCGGCGTTGATGCGCACGGCTTCACGCATGTCGGCATAGGACAGCTCGTCGAGCATGATGATGTCGGCGCTAGTAGCCAGGGCTTGGGCAAATTCCTCGAGGCTTTCCACCTCGACTTCAATCGGCTTGTCAGGGGCGATGCGGCGGGCGGTTTCCACTGCCTCGGCAATGCCGCCACAGGCGGTGATGTGGTTTTCCTTGATCAGGAAAACATCATACAGCCCGATGCGGTGGTTATGGCAGCCGCCGCAGGTGACCGCATACTTCTGTGCCAGACGCAGGCCGGGAATGGTTTTGCGGGTATCCAGCAGCTTTACCGGCAGGTCGCTGACCATGTCGGCGTAATGCTGACAGCGGGTGGCCACGGCCGACAGGGTTTGCATGAAGTTGAGCGCGGTGCGCTCGCCGGTGAGCAGTGCACGGGCCGGCCCTTCCAGCTCGAACAGCACCTGATTGGCCTGGACACGGTCGCCGTCGTTGGCGTGCCAGATGACCTTCACATTGCTGTCGACCTGACGGAATACCTCGTCAACCCAGGCGGTACCGGCCAGGGTGGCATTTTCACGGGTAATCACCCGTGCGCGAACATGTCGGTCGGCCGGGATCAGCTGTGCAGTGATGTCGCCGGTGCCCACGTCTTCTGCCAGGGCAATGCGTACGTTCTTGCGTACTTCGTCCAGCAGCTGCTCAATTACCAGATTTGCCATAAAAAACTCCCAATTAACGTGGCGCATAGTATACGGGCTAATGATAAGCGTTGGCAGTCCTGATCCGGTTGGTGCGCTGCTGCATGGTGGAAAAGCCGTGTTTGCCGGACCGGTTCCTGGTGCTGCACACAGCTTCAGGGAACAAGCCCTTCATACAGGCCAGCCCCTTCGCACAATTACTGGGATTAGCTCGAATGTCTCCCGCTTCCCCGTCATTACCGAGCTTGAACCGGTAATCTCCCGACCTATGTGCGTCTTGCAGGAGATCACCCGATTAAGTCGGGTGATGACGGATGCTGGGTGCAGGCTTGTGGGTGCGAGGTTCTGGCTTTTG
>CAZKTB010000315.1:0-1542 GCA_964555485.1 uncultured Thiopseudomonas sp.
AAAACTGTTCAGCCCGGAACATAAAAAAGCTTGCACCTAAACAGAGTATCTACAAGCGGACCCCTGTAGGTGCGAATTTATTCGAACAATGTTCTTCGAACAAGATCATGTGGCAACAAAAAATCCGGCACGAGGCCGGATTTTTTGTGTAACGCAGGGAAATATCAGTCCATGCGGAACTTGTCGTGGCAGCCCTTGCAGCTTTCGCCAGTAGCGGCAAATGCCTTGGCAACGGTGGCCTTGTCTTCGGTGGCAGCAGCGGCGGCCAGTTCGGTAGCGGCTTTGTGGAAGGCCATGCCGACCTGGGTTACACCGTCCATGTCAGTGAACATTTCTGGCTTGACGCGGGTCTTGGTGTTGCCGACATCCTTCTCGGTACCGGGAATGAACAGCGCGCCCATGCCGGAGTTGGCAGTAGCGGCGATGCTGTTGGCTGCGCTCTGAACCTGCTGCGGGTTCCACTCCATGTCACCGTCGATGGCCATAGCCTTGATCTTGGCCATGTTCCAGGCCATGAACTTGTAACCGGCCTGACGGAATTCGATGGCTTCTTCGGCATCCATGGCGAAGGTGTTCATGCTGGCGGCCAGGACTACGGCAGACAGGCTGCCCAGTACGATTTTTTTCATATTTTCTCTCCTAGGTTGAAACTGTATTTCACATTGATTGAGGCTACGGCTGCCGCACAGCTGTGCGGCAGTCTGTAAAAATCCGGTTAACGAATCTGTCAGGGTCCAGGCCGGGTATTTTACTCCGTATGGAGTGGCAAAGTGGTTGCCTGAACGCTCCGGGCTGGTGACGTAATGTCGCAGGCCGGGCGGAGTATAAGCCGCGTCTGCATTGCCGTTGCGGGTAATCGCGAATAGTTGCGCATTATATAGACAAAGTGGTTGAAGGTACAAATCTCGCCTGCAGGACCAGTTGTCAGAAAGTGTTTCGTTTGCTTGCACAGCGTCGTGATTGAGCGTATTTTATACGCCCTTGTCGACACCAGCAGCCAAAAAGCACGTCGACATTGTCTTATAAGCGCAGGTATTTGCTGCTATCGGCTACCAGGGAAAAGGCACGCCGGGTCTGTGAACAAGATTTTCTGAATGTAAACAAGTCGCTTATTAGGCGACTGCCAGAGTGCCAGGGGCGCTTGCGGCAGGACGTTACAGTCACAAAAGCTTGTTTTGGTTAAAACATTGCTTTGCCCCGAACAGGGCAGATTATTGTCCGCCTCAAGGGCGGCCCATACAGACTGAGTACAGGAGCTGTGCGCGTGAAAAAGCGTTTTATACCCTTTGTTGCCCTTTCACTGACCGCCGCCGTCACCGCACAGGTGCAGGCCGATGACACGCGCATATTGCATGTGTACCACTGGTCGGACTATGTCGCCCCAAACACCATCAGCAACTTTGAACAGCAAAGCGGCATCAAGGTGGTATTTGATGTGTATGACAACAACGAAGTATTGGAAGCCAAACTGTTGTCCGGTCACTCCGGCTACGACATCGTGGTGCCGTCCAACCCTTTCCTGGCCAAGCAGATCAAGGCTGG
>CAZKTB010000316.1:0-1536 GCA_964555485.1 uncultured Thiopseudomonas sp.
CTGCCCGAAGGCATCATGGACGGCCTGTTCACCAGCCTGATTGCCCTGCACAACCTGAAAGGCAATACCACCCGCACCAACAGCCGTACCGGCAGTGTGTATATCGTCAAACCGAAGATGCACGGCCCGGAAGAAGTGGCTTTTGCCAACGAGCTGTTCGCCCGCGTCGAAGACGTGCTGGGCATGGCGCTCAATACCCTGAAAATGGGCATCATGGACGAGGAGCGCCGTACCACGGTCAACCTCAAGGCCTGTATTGCCGAAGCCAAAGAGCGTGTCGTGTTCATCAATACCGGCTTCCTTGACCGCACCGGTGACGAGATCCACACCTCCATGGAAGCCGGCCCGATGGTACGCAAGACCGCCATGCGCGGCGAGAAGTGGATTGCCGCATACGAAGACTGGAACGTCGACGTTGGCCTGGCGACCGGCCTGCCCGGCAAGGCGCAGATCGGTAAAGGCATGTGGGCCATGCCCGACCTGATGGCCGATATGCTCGAGCAGAAGATCGGACACGTGAAGGCCGGTGCCAACACCGCCTGGGTACCATCCCCGACCGCGGCCACCCTGCACGCCACCCACTACCACCAGTACGACGTGTTCGCACTGCAGGAAGAGCTGAAAGGCCGCCCGCACGCCAACCTGGATGACATCCTGACCATTCCGCTGGCCAAGGACACCAACTGGAGCGAAGAAGAGATCCGCAACGAGCTGGACAACAACGCACAGGGTATCCTGGGTTACGTTGTGCGCTGGGTCGAGCAGAGCGTTGGTTGCTCCAAGGTACCCGACATCAATGATGTCGGCCTGATGGAAGACCGCGCCACCCTGCGTATCTCCAGCCAGCACATGGCCAACTGGCTGCGTCACGGTATCGTTACCGAGGAGCAGATCGTCGAAGCCATGAAGCGCATGGCCGAGGTGGTTGATCGTCAGAACGCTGATGATCCGCTGTACCGCAACATGGCGCCGAACTTCGAAGACAGCATCGGCTTCCAGGCCGGTCTGGAGCTGGTTCTGAAGGGACGCGAGCAGCCAAGCGGCTACACCGAGCCGATCCTGCACCGTCGCCGTCGCGAGTTCAAGGCCAAGAACGGTCTGTAATCGCAGCGACTGCAGTAGCAACAAAAAACCGCCGGCAGCAATGTCGGCGGTTTTTTGTGTCTGCAGAGTCTGGCTGTTGATGTTTTTCTCTGTGCTCTGTTCACTGTTTCATCCAGCTACTCCGTCGTCACCCGGTTTGACCGGGTGATCTCCTCCAAAGTGCTTGTTTGAGGGGGATCACCGCATCAAGTGCGGTGATGACGGGTGGAGGCTGTTCCCGCATTGTATGAATAAATTCGAACCTACAGATGCTCCTTGTTCAAAAGCCGGCATAAGCCCTGGCGATACCCATACAATTTCAAAGCCTTGCAACTTACGTCCAATGGGGTGCATGCCCTTTGATGCGTAGCATGTCCGCGTTATACGTGGAGGTAGATCAATGAGTCGTCAGGATGCCTTTGCCAAGGCCGGGCGCGATGCCGTACAGCAAAA
>CAZKTB010000317.1:0-1535 GCA_964555485.1 uncultured Thiopseudomonas sp.
ACGCCAACAGAAAAGATCGCCTGGTAGAAGTCGAGCGCGAACTGGAAGATCCGGACGTCTGGAATGATCCGGAATACGCGCAAAACCTGGGGCGCGAGCGTGCCCAGCTGGCGCAGATTGTTGAAACCATCGAGGATCTGGATAGCGCTCTGACCGACGCGCCAGAACTGCTGGAAATGGCCGTAGACGAAAACGACGAAGATGCCGTGGAAGATGTCCGGCAGGAAGTCGAGCGTCTGGAAGAAATTCTGGCCAAGCTGGAATTCCGCCGCATGTTCAGCGGCGAGATGGACGCCAACAGTGCCTATCTTGATATCCAGGCCGGCTCTGGCGGTACCGAGGCGCAGGACTGGGCCAATATCCTGCTGCGCATGTATCTGCGCTGGGCCGACCATAACGGCTTCGAGGCGACCATCATGGAGCTGTCGGCTGGTGAAGTGGCCGGTATCAAGAGTGCTACCATTCACGTCAAGGGCGACTACGCCTTCGGCTGGTTGCGCACCGAAACCGGTGTGCACCGACTGGTACGCAAGAGTCCGTACGACTCCGGCAACCGTCGTCATACGTCCTTTACCGCAGTGTTTGTCTCGCCGGAAATCGACGACAACATCGAAATCGATATCAACCCGGCCGACCTGCGTGTCGATACCTACCGTTCATCCGGTGCCGGTGGTCAGCACGTGAACACCACCGACTCGGCGGTGCGTATCACCCACGTACCAACCAACACCGTGGTGTCCTGTCAGAACGAACGCTCCCAGCATGCCAACCGTGACCGCGCCATGAAGATGCTGCGGGCCAAACTGTATGAGCTGGAGCTGCAAAAGCGCAGCGAGGCGTCACAGGCACTGGAAGACAGCAAGTCGGATATCGGCTGGGGCCACCAGATTCGCTCCTACGTACTGGACCAGTCCCGCATCAAGGATTTGCGCAGCAACATCGAAAACAGCAACTGTGATGCAGTGCTGGATGGCGATATCAACGAGTTCCTTGAAGCCAGCCTGAAGATGGGGCTGTAAGAAACATAGGGGCGGTGTGTTGTGCAGGATGAACTGCAAGCGTCTGCCCCGAATGAACTGAAACAGGAGAGCAACATGAACGAACCCGTAGTGCAGGGCCCAAAGAACGTCACGGGCATGGCCAGTGCGGTCTATATCCTTTATCTGGTCAGTCTGGTTTTTGGCGTCACTTCGCTGGTAGGCGTAATCATGGCCTACATCAGCCGCGGTGATGCGCCGGAGTGGCTGGCATCCCATTATCGCTTCCAGATCCGGACATTCTGGATCGGCATGCTGTACGGCGTCATCGGCCTGATTCTGGCCTATGTCGTGATTGGCTGGCTGGTCCTGCTGTTTACCCTGATCTGGTTTGTGGTTCGCTGTGTCAAAGGCCTGAAGTACCTGAATAACGGACAGGCACATCCGGATCCTGCTAGCTGGATGTTCTAAACGGAGCAAAAGATGTCGTGAAAGCCCGCTACGTGAACTGACCCCCAATAGTTGGACGGTTCATTTAGCCGGCACTAAAGGCCTGAG
>CAZKTB010000318.1:0-1512 GCA_964555485.1 uncultured Thiopseudomonas sp.
ACAAGCCGACGTGGCCAGTCAGGTCGAGGCCCTGCTCAAAACCAGCAAGCAGCTGTTTGGCCAGGCGGATATGCAGCCGGTTGTCGGTGAGGGCGTGGCAGAGGGGGCTTTCTTTGCGCCGACCCTGTTGCTGTCCAGCGACCCGCATGCCGAAGGTGGCGCCCATGATATCGAGGCGTTTGGTCCGGTCAGCACACTGATGGCCTACAGCGATATCGATGAAGCAGTTGCACTGGCCAAGCGTGGCAAGGGCAGCCTGGTGTCCACCCTGGTAACCCGTGAACCAGCAGTTGCCGCCAGGGTCGTTCCGGCGCTGGCTTCCTATCATGGCCGTGTACATGTGCTTGATGCCGAGTCTGCTGCCGAGTCCACCGGCCATGGTTCGCCGCTGCCCCATCTGAAGCATGGTGGTCCTGGTCGTGCCGGTGGTGGCGAAGAGCTGGGCGGCATTCGTGCGATCAAGCACTACATGCAAAGAACCTCGGTGCAGGGCTCACCGACAATGCTGAGTGCGATTTGTGGCGAATATGTGCGTGGCGGTAAGGTTTACGAGTCTGACGTACACCCGTTCCGTCGCTACTTCGAAGAGTTGCGTATTGGCGAGTCGGTGTTGACCCATCGGCGGACCGTTACCGAGGCGGATATCGTCAACTTTGCCTGCCTGACGGGTGACAACTTCTATATGCACGTGGACGAAATTGCCGCCCGCGAGTCGCAATTCGGACAGCGCATTGCGCATGGCTACTTTGTACTGTCCGCCGCTGCCGGCATGTTCATCTCGCCGGCGCCCGGCCCGGTGCTGGCGAATTATGGCCTCGACAGCCTGCGTTTCGTGAATCCTGTGGGTATCGGCGACACCATCCAGGCCCGTCTGACCTGCAAGCGCAAGATCGATCATGGCAAGAAGAGCGTCAAGGGCGAGCCGCAGGGAGTGGTTGCCTGGGATGTCGAGGTCACCAACCAGCACGGCGAGATCGTCGCCAGCTATGACATTCTCACCTTGGTACTCAAGAAGCCCTGAGGGTAAAAGCGGGCTGTAGAGAAGGCACCGGCCAGACCGGTGCCTTTTTCGTCTTTGTGCGGGTGACTGCCAGCAGGCCGCCCGTGTGGGTTCGACTTTTTCTCTGGCCTGGATGGCGGGTTGCCAATGGTTGCGCCTGTCTGTCGGCCAGATTCTGGAAAGCATAATGGAACTTGATTCTGCAAAACTTTCAATGACGGTGCTGATGACGCCGGACCAGGCCAACTTTGCCGGCAACGTCCACGGCGGAACACTGCTCAAGTATCTGGACCAGGTTGCCTATGCCTGTGCCAGCAGATATGCCGGAAGCTACGTGGTGACCCTGTCGGTGGACCAGGTGACTTTCCGGCAGCCGGTGCATGTTGGCGAGCTGGTGACTTTTCTTGCCTCCGTCAACTATACCGGGCGCACTTCCATGGAAATCGGCATCAAGGTGATTACCGAGAACATCAGGGAAAAACTGGTCAGGCATACCAACAGCTGTTTTTTTA
>CAZKTB010000319.1:0-1499 GCA_964555485.1 uncultured Thiopseudomonas sp.
TGAGTCAGTGAGAATCATGTTACGAGCATTGGTCGCCTGTTTGACCCTAACCGCAAGCCTGGTGTTTGCCGCCGATCCGCTGGTGATCACGCGGGGTGCCGACCGTGCCATTCCGGTGGCGGTGGTCCCCTTTGGCTGGAATGGCAGCGCGATGCTGCCGGAAGATCCGGCACGAATCATCAGCAACGACCTGTACAACTCCGGTTTCTTCAGGCCGGTTGCACGCGAGCACATGATCAGCATGCCGGCCCGTCCGGACGAGATCATCTATCGTGACTGGCGTGCTGTGGGCGCACAGTATCTGCTGATCGGCGATGCTGCCGCCCAGCCTGATGGACGCATCCAGATCAGCTATCACCTGTTCAACGTAACCAGTGAGGAGCAGCTGTATTCGGGTACGGTGACCGGCACAGAGCAACAACTGCGCGATCTGGCACACCATATTGCCGACCAGGCCCATGAAAAAGTCACCGGTATCAAGGGGGCTTTTTCCACCCGCTTGCTGTTTGTTACCGCATCCGGCCCGGTCAATGACCGCCGTTACTCGCTGTACCGTGCCGACTATGATGGCGCCCGTGCGGTGACACTGCTGCAGTCGCGCGAGCCGATCCTGTCGCCTTCCTATGCGCCGGATGGCAAGCGCATCGCCTATGTGTCCTTTGAACAGAAGCGTCCACGCATCTACATCCAGCATGTGGAAACCGGCCAGCGCGAGCAGGTGACCAATTTTGAGGGACTTAATGGTGCGCCGGCCTGGTCGCCGGACAGCAGCAAGCTGGCCTTTGTCCTGTCCAAGGACGGCAACCCGGAAATCTACGTGATGGATGTGGCCAGCCGCCAGGTGCGCCGTGTAACCAATCACATGGCAATTGATACCGAGCCGTTCTGGGGCAAGGACGGTCATACACTCTATTTCACTTCGGACCGCTCCGGCCGTCCGCAGATCTATCGTGCCAGCATCAATGGCGGCGAGGCGCAGCGGGTTACCTTCAGTGGCAACTACAACGCCAACCCGAAACTGTCCGCTGACGAGAAGACTCTGGTGATGATTCACCGACAGGACGGCTACAAGGTTTTCAAGGTGGCAGCCCAGGACCTGCAGCGCGGCACTTTGCGCGTTCTTTCCGACACCAGTCTGGACGAGTCGCCCACTGTTGCGCCCAATGGAAGCATGGTAATCTACGCCACGCGTCAACAGGGTAAAGGAGTGCTGATGCTGGTTTCGCTCAATGGCCGCGTACGCACTGTATTGCCGGGCATTGAGGGCGAGATCCGTGAGCCTTCGTGGTCACCTTTTTTAAACTGAGAAACGCCTGACCCAATCTTGAACAACAACTATTGTTGGAGCTTTGAAATCAAATGGTAACACTGAAATATGGCAAACTGACTGCCCTGTCGCTGGCCCTGTTGTTTGCAGTTGGCTGTACCTCCAAAGGTGGCAGCACCGCAGGTAACGAAGGAATGGATCCGAATGCCGGTCTGACCACAGGCCAGGGCTC
>CAZKTB010000320.1:0-1497 GCA_964555485.1 uncultured Thiopseudomonas sp.
ATGCAAGGGTATCACCCCCGCATCTGGCACAAAGGGGGTGGGTCCATCTCATTTCGCACAGTGTGATCTGAGGCTGCACCTTATCTGTGTGAGCTGTCTGTTCGTCAGTGCGCCTCATCCCAGTTATCGCCGACTCCGGCCTCGACCAGCAACGGCACATCCAGTTCGGCGGCGGCGCTCATGCGCGGGATCAGGCCTTCCTTGAGTTTCTCCACATCGTCACGGTGCACTTCCAGCACCAGTTCGTCATGCACCTGCATCACCACCTGCGCACGCAGGCCGGAGTCCTGCAGCCAGGCATCAACCTCGATCATCGCACGCTTGATGATATCGGCGGCGGTACCCTGCATCGGCGCGTTGATCGCGGTGCGCTCGGCAGCGCGGCGGATCATCGCATTTTTTGCCTTGATCTCGGGCAGGTAGAGACGACGGCCAAACAGGGTTTCAACGTAGCCCAGCTCGGCAGCCTGCTTGCGGGTGCGCTCCATGTAATCGAGCACGCCCGGGTAGCGCACAAAATAACGGTCGATATAGGCCTGTGCCTGAACGCGGTCGGTGCCGATCTGCTTGGCCAGACCATGGGCGCTCATGCCGTAGATCAGGCCGAAGTTGATCGCCTTGGCGTTGCGGCGCTGGTCACTGGAAACCTCGTCCAGCGGTACACCAAACACCTCGGCCGCAGTGGCCTTGTGCACGTCACGGTCGTTACGGAAAGCCTCCAGCAAACCAGGATCCTGTGCCAGATGGGCCATGATGCGCAGCTCGATCTGCGAGTAGTCGGCCGACACCAGCACATGCTCCGGCGGCGCCACGAAGGCCTGACGGATGCGCCGGCCCTCAGCAGTACGCACCGGAATGTTCTGCAGGTTGGGGTCGCTGGATGACAGCCGGCCGGTAGCGGTAACCGCCTGGTGATAACTGGTATGGATACGGCCGGTACGCGGATTGACCTGTTCGGGCAAACGGTCGGTATAGGTACTTTTCAGCTTGCTCAGGCTGCGATATTCCATCAGCAGCACCGGGATTTCATGACCTTCATCGGCCAGCTGCTGCAACACGGACTCGGCGGTACTGGGCTGGCCCTTGGCGGTCTTGCCCAGCACCGGCAGGCCCAGTTTGTCATAGAGGATCTCGCCCAACTGCTTGGGCGAGGCCAGATTGAACGGCTGGCCGGCGATCTCGAACACTTCACGCTCAATGGCGGTCAGCTTGTCGCCCAGCTCCTGGCTCTGCAGACCAAGCAGATTGGCATCGACCAGCGCACCGGTGCGCTCGATACGCGCCAGCACCGGCATCAGCGGCATTTCTATATCGCGATAGACGCTGGCCAGTGACGGAATCTCGTCCAGCCTTTCCTGCAGGGCACTGTGCAGCTGCAGTGTGATGTCGGCATCTTCCGCCGCATAGGGCGCAGCCATCGCAAGATCCAGCTGGTCAAAGGTCAGCTGCTTGGCGCCCTTGCCGGCAATGCTTTCAAAAGGAATGGTGGTGCGGTTC
>CAZKTB010000321.1:0-1487 GCA_964555485.1 uncultured Thiopseudomonas sp.
GACGCGCAGTGCAATTTCACCGCGGTTGGCAATCAGGACTTTTTCCAGCATTGCGGACTCCAGGTGAATTAAACGATGGTGAACAGTGGCTGGTCGTACTCAACCGGCTGGCCGTTCTCTACCAGGATGGTGTCGATGACGCCGCTCACATCGCTTTCGATGTGGTTCATCATTTTCATGGCTTCAACGATGCAGACTACGTCGCCTTTCTTCACGCTCTGGCCCGGTTCGACAAAGTTGGCCGAGGTGGGGGAAGGGGCACGATAGAAGGTGCCAACCATTGGCGAGCGGATCACGGTGCCTTTCAGCTCGGGAGCGGCAGGCTCGGCAGCGGCAGCTGCTGGCGCGACGGCGGCTGGCGCAGGAGCGGCAACCGGGGCTGGTGCGGCAGCGTAGGTAACCGGCTGGGCTGCTGCGGGACTGTGGCGGGTGATGCGTACGGACTCTTCGCCCTCGTGGATTTCCAGTTCGCCAATGCCGGATTCTTCTACGAGTTCAATGAGTTTTTTTACTTTACGAATATCCATCGGGTATGACTCCGCAGGTTATTTGGGTTGTTATCAGGATAGGTTGGGATGTTCCATTGCGGCTTCCAGCGCCAGGCGGTAACCGCTGGCACCCAGACCGCAAATCACTCCTACTGCAATGTCGGAGAAGTAGGAGTGATGTCGAAAGGGTTCACGCTTGTACACGTTGGACAAGTGGACTTCAATGAATGGGATGCTCACTGCCAGCAGCGCGTCACGTAATGCGACACTTGTATGCGTAAAAGCGGCAGGATTGATGATGATGAACGCAGTTCCGTCATTTCGGGCGGCGTGAATGCGGTCGATCAGCTGATATTCTGCATTGCTCTGGAAGTACTGCAGCTGATGGCCTGCATTGGCGGCCTGCTGCTGCAGGGCCTGGTTGATGTCCTCAAGGGTGCTGGAGCCGTAGACTCCGGGCTCGCGGGTGCCGAGCAAATTGAGGTTTGGGCCATGTAACAGAAGTATTGATGCCATTCACGTGCCTTGGTGTGGAAAAGCGGACAATATGCCCCTAACTCTAGCAGATGTCAGCTCTTGTCGGTCAAATTAAGACTAAGGAGTATGGGAGCAGAGTAGGAATTATTGTTACCACTGTTTTCAGTCAGCTTGCATCGGCAGTTGTGGTGCAAGTTTTTGCTGTATTTGTGCGGCGGCTCAGCCGCGGCGTACCAGCCAGACGCCGGCAATGATGCACAGCATGCCGAGAATCTTGCCGCTGGTGACCGGGGACTGGCGAAAACCCAGCCAGCCCTGGTGATCCAGCAATAATGCCGCGCCCAGTTGACCGGCCAGTACCAGCACCATGAACAGCAAAGCGCCGATGCGCGGTGCGGCAAAGGCTGCGGTGTAGACCAGAAAAGCGCCCATCAGGCCACCGACCAGATGCCACCATTGCAGCTGCCTGAAGCCGCCAAAGGTGATGCTTTCCCGCTGCAGCAGCATGAGCAGCAGCAAACC
>CAZKTB010000322.1:0-1476 GCA_964555485.1 uncultured Thiopseudomonas sp.
GGCCAAGTTCGAAAAACAGGTTTTCGGCCATACCCGCCTTGGTTAGCGCGCTCATCAGTATCACTTCCTTAGGGTAGCCCCAAATTCGTCACTCAAGCTCTGCAACATCTGTTCGACGGCAGAGTTGACCTCTTCATCAGTTAGAGTGCGTGATGGATGTTGCCAGGTCAAGCCCAGGGCCATGCTTTTGCAGCCTGGTTCAACACCCTGCCCCTGGTAGACATCGAACAGGCGCACTTCGTTCAGCCATTCACCTGCCTGCTTGCGCATGCAGCCAATGATGTCGGCTGCTGGTGTATCTGCCTTGACTACCAGGGCAAAGTCGCGGCGCACCTCGGGGAACCTGGACAGCTCGCTGAATTCCGGTAAACGGCCAGCAGCAGCTGCTTCCAGTTCCAGCTCGAACATGAACACCTGCTGATCAATATCCATGGCAGCGGCGGTTTGTGGATGCAGCGCACCCAGGTGGCCGATAACCTTGCCGTCACGCTCGATGGCGGCACACTGACCTGGATGGAAGCCTGCTTTCTGTGCTGGTACGAAGCTGAAAGCATCCAGATTGCCGGCAGCACCCAACAGCGCTTCGACGTCGGCTTTCAGGTCGTAGAAGTCGACCTTCTCCTTGCCGTTGGCCCAGCCTTCGGGCAGACGCAGACCGGTGAGAACACCCGCCAGCATAGGTTCCTGCTGCAACTCGTCCAGCTGACCAACAAAACGCAGGCCGCTTTCAAACAGGCGCACGCGGGTCTGCTGACGATTCAGGTTGTGCTCCAGCGCCTTGAGCAGGCCCGGCAGCAAGGAGGAACGCATGCACGACAGGTCGGCGGAAATCGGGTTGGCCAGTTTCAGCGGCTGTGTATCAGGACTGAACAACGCAAAGCTGTCTTCATCGATGAAACTGTAAGTGACGGCTTCCTGGTAGCCACGCGCGACCAGCAGGCGACGCAGGCCCGGCAGCTCGGCACGGGCTTCGGCTTTCTTTTGCGGAGCCAGACGTGCCGCCGGATAGCGTACCGGCAGGCGGTCATAGTCATACAGGCGACCAACCTCTTCGATCAGGTCCACTTCGATACCCAGGTCGAAACGGTGGCTGGGAACTTCCACCTGCCACTTGCCGCCGTTCTGCACATTCAGTACCAGGCCCAGTGGTTGCAGCAACTGCTCGATCTCTGCATCTTCCAGCTCAAGACCAAACATGCTGTTGACCTGCTCTGCACGCAGACCGACCAGCTGTACTTTGGGCATGGCGTCATCTTCACAAGCGTCGATTACCGGGCCGGCCTCGCCGCCAACAATCTCCAGCAGCAGCTCGGTTGCACGCTGGATGGCGCGTTCGGCCAGTTGCCAGTCCACGCCACGCTCGAAACGGTGCGAGGCATCGGTATGCAGGCCATAGCTGCGTGCCTTGCCGGCCACGGCAATGGTGTCGAAGAAGGCGCTCTCAAGGAACAGGTCCTTGGTGGTTTCCACGTTAAC
>CAZKTB010000323.1:0-1448 GCA_964555485.1 uncultured Thiopseudomonas sp.
ACCTGACCGCGGCGGAGATCATCGGCCAGGTCTGGGTGGCGAACAAGTCGTTCGGCACCATTCCCGCCAAGATGGACCGTGCCATCACCAACGTGGTGATGATGGGCATGGGCGAACCACTGCTCAACTTCGACAATGTGGTCGCCGCCATGCACATCATGCTGGATGATCTGGGCTATGGTATTTCCAAGCGCAAGGTGACCTTGTCCACGGCGGGCGTGGCCCCCATGGTTGACCGTCTTGCCGAAGAGATTGACGTGGCCCTGGCGCTGTCGCTGCACGCACCCAATGATGCCTTGCGCGACCAGCTGGTACCGATCAACAAGAAATATCCGCTTGCAGTCATTCTTGATGCCTGCAAGCGCTACATTGGTGGTCTGGGCGAAAAGCGTACCCTGACCATCGAGTACACGCTGCTGGCTGGCGTCAATGACCAGCCGGAGCATGCTGCAGAGCTGGCGCAATTGCTGCGCGATGTGCCCTGCAAGATCAACCTGATTCCTTTCAACCCTTTCCCGCATTCCGGTTATGAGCGGCCGAGCAACAATGCCATCCACCGTTTTCAGGATGCGTTGCACCATGCCGGCTATAACGTGACCGTGCGTACCCCGCGGGGGGATGATATCGACGCTGCATGTGGGCAGCTGGTGGGCCAGGTGGCTGACCGCACCCGTCGCAGCGAGAGATACATAGCAGTGAGGCAGATCAATGCATAACGGATTTGGCCGGGCGGGTCTTTGGCGCTCGCTGGCTTTGGCAAGCCTTTTCCTTGCGGCAGCCGGCTGCGTGCAGACCGGCGATGTCCAGCCGATGCGTACCGAAGCGGGACGCGAGCAGGCCAAGCAAGCCTATATCGAGCTGGGCAAGGGCTACTTGCGCGAAGGTCTGACCGGTCAGGCCAAGATGCCACTGCAAAACGCCCTCAAGATCGACTCTTCGGATGCTGAGGCGCATGAAGTGCTGGCGCTGGTATTCCAGCAGGAAATGGAACCCGAGCTGGCCGAGAAGCATTTTCACAAGGCACTGGCGAAGGAGCGTTCTGCACGTACCCTGAACAACTACGGCAGCTTCCTGTTCGAGGAAGGGGCTTACGAAAAAGCGATGGATGTCTATAAGGAGGCATCCGAGGACACCATGTATCCGAGCCGGTCCTGGGTGTTCGAGAATATGGGACTGACCGCCCTGAAAATGGGCAACAGCAACGAGGCTATCCACTATTTTGAGCGTGCACTGCGGCTGAATGCCGGCCAGCAGCGCAGCCTGCTGGAAATGGGCATGCTGTCCTACGACCTGCGTGATTACCCGGCCGCACGGCATTATTACGAGTCATACATGCGGCAGGCCGAACATGATGCCCGCAGTCTGCTG
This sequence comes from uncultured Thiopseudomonas sp., assembly GCA_964555485.1. GTDB lineage: Bacteria > Pseudomonadota > Gammaproteobacteria > Pseudomonadales > Pseudomonadaceae > Thiopseudomonas. The sequence goes on from CAZKTB010000323.1 coordinate 1,369, forward strand.
CTTGGCGCCCGTGTTGCCAGTGTTTATCAGGACCGTGACACGGCAGCCAGCCTTGGCTTGCGTCTGAAACAGCTGTATCC
>CAZKTB010000324.1:0-1446 GCA_964555485.1 uncultured Thiopseudomonas sp.
TGGATCGCTACACCGGCAAAAAGAACTGGCAGCGCAAGCTGAAGAAAATTGAAGTCTCAGGTGCCGTGGGTGCTGGCGGTGGCCAGGTGGTCCTGGGAACCCTGGCCGGCGAAGTCATTGCGCTCGATGCAACAACAGGCAATGACCTTTGGCGTACCAATATCGGCAGCGAAGTGCTGGCTGCACCTGCAGTCAATGACCGAGTGGTAGTGATACAGACCCAGGATGACCGCCTGATCGCCCTGGATGCCTTCACCGGTGCCCAGCGCTGGATTTATGAAAGCACGCCGGCACTGCTGACCCTGCGTGGTACCAGCACACCATTACTGACCGACTATGTGGTCTATGCCGGCCTGTCTACCGGCAAGATCATTGCCGTCGAGCTGGAGCACGGCCTGCCGGTCTGGGAACAGCGCATTGCCATTCCCAGCGGTCGTACCGAGCTTGAGCGCATGGTTGATGTTGATGGCAGTCTGGTGCTGAAAGATGGCGTGCTGTACGTCTCTGCATTCAACGGCAATGCTGCTGGACTGGACGAACAGACCGGCCGGGTACTCTGGCAACGCGAGAGCTCCAGCACCGGCGCTGTTGCCCAGGGCTATGGCAATGCCTATGTCAGTCTGGACAGCGGCGAGATCCAGGCGGTGGACGAGCGTTCCAGCACTGTGCTGTGGCGTAACGATAACCTGCTGCGCCGCCAGCCGACCGGTCTTGGCGTGCTGTCCAGCTATGTGGCAGCGGGTGATGTCGAAGGCTATGTGCACCTGCTGAGCCAGGTGGATGGCCGCTTTGTTGCCCGCACCCGGGTCGACAGCAAGGGTATCCGCGTGCGTCCGCTGGTCGAAGGCGGCTGGATGTATGTGTATGGCAACAGTGGCAAGCTGGTGGCGCTGACCATCCAGTAATTGCTGCACATCTGTGTCATGGCCGCTGTCGCTGGTGTGTGACGGCGGCCTTTGTGTTTTTATCGTAACTGATCTTTGCCGGCCAGCCCGTATCAGGAGCCTGGCCAGTACTTACCGGAGGGACCCATGGTTCCCGTAATTGCTTTGGTGGGTCGCCCGAATGTGGGCAAATCCACGCTTTTCAACCGCCTGACCCGCAGCCGTGACGCCATTGTGGGCGACATTCCCGGGCTGACCCGTGACCGCCAGTATGGCAATGCCAAGTGGCATGGACGCGATTACATCCTGATCGATACCGGCGGTATTTCCGGTGACGAGGAAGGCATTGATGCCAAGATGGCCGAGCAGTCGCTGCAGGCCATTGAAGAGGCGGATATCGTATTTTTCCTGGTGGATGCCCGTGACGGTCTCTGTCCGGCAGACGAACATATTGCTGCCCACCTGCGTCGCCGCGACAAGCGCACCCTGCTGCTGGTCAACAAGGTCGACAGCCTGGATGTGGAGATTGCGCGTGCCGAATTCAGCCCGCTGGCGGTAGCAG
>CAZKTB010000325.1:0-1440 GCA_964555485.1 uncultured Thiopseudomonas sp.
GCCGTCACAGCTATATAGCTTCCCTGCTCGGCATCCGTCATCTGGTGGTGGCCATCAACAAGATGGACCTGGTGGACTATGACGAAGAGCGCTTCAACAGCATTCGCGAAGACTATCTGGAGTTTGCCCGCCCCTTGCAGATCGATGAAAGCAGCCTGCACTTTGTCCCGCTATCGGCCCTGAAGGGTGACAACGTGGTCAACGCCAGCCCGCAAACGCCCTGGTATCAGGGGCCGACCCTGATGCAGCTGCTGGAAACCGTACCGCTGCAACACAAGGCGGATACCAGCGCCATGCGTTTCCCGGTGCAGTACGTCAACCGCCCCAACCTGAACTTTCGCGGTTTTGCCGGCACCCTGGCCAGCGGCCAGATCCGCAAGGGTGACCCGGTCAAGGTATTGCCGGCCGGCACGCAAAGCCGCATCAAGTCGATCGTTACCTTTGAGGGCGAGCTGGATGCAGCGATCGCTGGTCAGGCCATCACACTGACGCTGGAAGACGAAATCGACGTTTCCCGTGGCGACCTGATCGTGCATGACAGCAGCCAGCCGCTGGTCAGCGACCTGTTCAAGGCCACAGTGGTGTGGCTGGCCGAAGAGCCGCTGCAGCCGGGCAAGCGCTACGACTTCAAGCGGGCCACCAGCTACATCCCCGGCAACGTGGCACAAATCGAGCAGCGTATCGACGTCAACAGCCTGGAAAAAACGGCGGCCAGCCAGCTGCAGCTGAACGAGGTCGGCGAGGTCAGCATCAGTCTGGATGCACCACTGGCAATCGACAGTTATCAGGACAACCGCACTACTGGTGCTTTCATCATCATCGACCGCATGAGCAACATCACCGTTGGTGCCGGCATGATCCACAGCCCGGTACGTAGCGAAGGCGGCCAGGATCTGGGCAAGGGCCGGGTCAGCAATGCCGAGCGTCGCCTGCGTCTGGGCCAGCAACCGGTCACTCTGCTGTTTACCGGGCTGTCCGGTGCCGGCAAGAGCACTCTCGCCTATGCGCTGGAGCGCAAGCTGTTCGACAGCGGTCGTGCGGTGTTCGTTCTGGACGGGCAAAACCTGCGCCACAATCTGAACAAGGGGCTGCCACAAGACCGTGCCGGCCGTTCGGAAAACTGGCGCCGTGCCGCCCAGGTCGCACGCCAGTTCAACGAAGCCGGCCTGATCAGTCTCTGCGCCTTTGTCGCGCCCGACGCGGAAAACCGCGAGCAGGCCCGTGCCATCATCGGCAAGGACAGACTGGTAACTGTTTACGTACAGGCTTCGCCCGACGCCTGTCGCGAACGTGATCCGCAAGGGCTGTATGCCGCCGGCGAGGACAACATTCCCGGCGAGTCTTTCCCCTACGACATTCCGCTGGATGCAGACATTGTCATCAACACTCAGCTGACCGGTGTGGACGAGGCTGTCGAGCAGCTGATCGCCCTGCTGCGCG
>CAZKTB010000326.1:0-1407 GCA_964555485.1 uncultured Thiopseudomonas sp.
CATCAGTCCCGCTGAGCCTCAGGGGTTGAGCCCTTGCAGGTAGTTTGCCAGCATTTCAATATCCGCATCTGACAGGGTGCCGGCAACAGGTATCATTTCCGAGCCGGCCCGGCTTGGGTCCTTGTCGCGAAACAGTCGCAGGCTGTGACGGATATAGCCGGCACGCTGGCCAGCCAGCCTGGGCTTGTCGAATTGCCCGGTGCCTTCAGCTCCATGGCAGGCCTGGCACTGCATAAATTTCACTTTGCCCTTTTCGGCCAGATCGGGACGTTCTGCTGTCTTCACAGTGACTTCTTGCATGCCGAAATACAGCGCAATATTGATGCGCTCTTCCTGTGAGAGATTGGCGGCCAGCTGATTCATGACGTAGTTACTGCGCTCGCCGGTAGCGAACTTTTCGAAAGCTGTAAACAGGTATTGCGGATTCTGTGCCGCGAGATTGGGGATGTCATCGCGAGTACTGTTGCCATCCTTGCCGTGACAGAAACTGCAAAAAGCGGTGCGCTCCTCACCTTCGGCGTAGGCCTGGCGAGTCAGTTCCGGATTGGCCTGGATTTCCTGCAGGCGCTGCAGGGCTTGCTGCACGGTATCGGCACGTGCGGATGACAGGGAAGCAAGTAGAATCAGCAAGCCGATGAGAATGGGATGTGAAAAAACAGTTCGCAGGCGCATGTCGAATCCAGTAGAAAATTGATAATGTGACTGGTCGGTCATTAAACTGATTTGGGCAAGAAAATACCTGATCTGCAGCAATGAAGCGAGCGTTATTTGGCGTCAACCCGGCCTGATGAACTGTAGAGCGGCAAGCCTGTCCGGCCTTGGGAAAAGGCTGGGATGCTGCGTAGTGCAGGCGCTTGTCTGTTCTTGTATGTAACGTTGGTCAGCTGTAGCTACAGCGTCCGGAATTGCGGGATCAGAATTGGCGGGGTAGCAGGAGGTCGTCTGCCTGCTCCTGTGCGCTTTGTTCCTGAATCTGGCGCAGGTAGCGGCGGAAGATGTGTGAGAGTACATCGTTGGCCTGCTTGCGCTCCTCTCGGCTCATCTGGGAGTCAAGCAGGTCGCTGGCATCAAAGGCGATATCCGAGCCGTTGATGGCAGACATCTTCAGGATGACATAGGCCTGTGAGCGGTTAACGGCAACACCTTCACCGTTGGCAAACATCAGGCCCAGGCGGTACTGGGCTTCGGCGTGTCCTTGCAGGGATGCCTGTTCATACCAGTGCAACGCTTGCTCAAAGTCAGTTTTAACCAGCAAGCCGTCGTACCAATAATTGCCCAGCTGATATTGAGCCTCGGCATGGCCCAGCTCGGCCTGGCGAATACACAGTTCGAGGTTTGCAGCCAGGTTCGGCCCCTCTTGCAGGGGCTGGCAGTGGCGGGGGCCCGCATCGATCAGCAGGGGAGGTT
>CAZKTB010000327.1:0-1399 GCA_964555485.1 uncultured Thiopseudomonas sp.
CGTTTCAGGCTGTAGTCCAGGGCTTTAGAAATGGCCGAGTTTTCCGGTACTTTTTGCCGGTTCAGAATCATCCACTGATGCAGGTTGTCAGCGATAGGCTTGGCCCTGCTTTGTCGTATTATTTTCCGCTCGGGTGCCGACAGGTCTTTAGCTTCACGTTCGATGTCGTACAGCGACTTGATATAGTCCAGTGCTTGTTCGGCCAACTGACTGCTGTTGGCCGCATGCAAGTCAAAGAACTTGCGACGGGCATGGGCCATACAGCCAATTTCAGTCATGCCCTGGTCAAAGCTCTTTTTGTAGCCGCTGTAGTCGTCGCAGACCAGTTGGCCTTTCCAGTCACCGAAGAAGGTACGGGCATGTTCTCCTGCACGGCTGGGCGCAAAGGTATAAACCACGGCTTTCAGGTCAGAGAAAGCCGTAGTGCAGAAACCCCATACATAAGCTTTTTGAGTACTCTTTTTGCCCGGCATCAACATGTCGACGGGTGTTTCATCTGCGTGCAGGATGCTCTCGCTGAGGATTTGCTCGCGCAGTGCATCGACCAGCGGTTGCAGTCTTACCCCGCAAACACCGACCCATTCGGCCTGGGTTGAACGAGGTATTTCAACGCCTGCACGAGCAAAGATCTGTTCTTGGCGATACAGCGGAAGATGATCAGCAAACTTGCTGACCAATACATGGGCCAGCAGGCCGGTCGTTGGGATGCCCTTGTCGATGACATGGGCGGGAGCCGGTGCCTGGGTCAGGGTTTCGCACTGGTTGCACACCCACTTGCCACGGACATGACGCTCAACTGTAAACACGCCCGGTACATAATCGAGCTTTTCACTGATGTCTTCACCGATACGCTGCATCTGGCAGCCACAGCTGCATTCAGTGCTGTCAGGTTCGTGTTCGATGAGGGTGCGCGGTAGCTCAGCGGGCAAAGGCTTACGCTTGGGCTGCTGCTTGGCTTGTTTTTCTTTTGTCTCGGATGAGGCCGCCTCATTGAGCTCGACTTCAATGGCAGCAATGTCGGCGTCAATCAGCTCGTCAAGCAAGTTGCCCTGAGCTGGGTTAAAGCGTTCACTGTGACGGCCAAAACGGTGACGCTTTAGCGTAGCCATTTCATAGGTCAGCTTCTGAATGACCGCTTCCTTGTGAACCAGTGTTTTGCTTTGTGATTGCACAGTCTGCAGCAGCTGCGCGGCCAGGTCGCGAAGCTGCTGTTCAGAAAGCTGGTTCAGGTCAGGAGCATTTTTCATGTCTGCAGTATGCAGACTAACCATCGAAGAGACGATTGGCGCTTGGCACTATGGCTACAAGCAGTATTTTCAGTTCACAACGTATCGATGATTCCGGCTTTACCAATACGCTGCCAAGGCAGACCTATTACCAGCGCTGAGAGTTGCTCAAC
>CAZKTB010000328.1:0-1384 GCA_964555485.1 uncultured Thiopseudomonas sp.
AGAACAAAGCCTTGAGCTGGTTTTGACTGATAAAGAATCGCTGGCTGGAACACCTGTACAGCTGAAGATTTCCGCTGAGCCCTGGCTGCTTGGCATCAAAGCGAAAGGCGAAAGCCAGGTGCTCTGGCTGGATGTTGCCCGTATCAGCAAAGTCCGCCTGATTGATGAGTGCGATTAAGCCTTGCACCAGCTTGCACCCTGAACTCCCGATTAAGTTGTATGCTTGAGTCAGTCCATTATTCCGGTTCCGGGTATTTCCATGCCGTGCCGCAAGCTGCTCTGGTGGCTGTCGGCAGGGCTGGCTCAACAAGGGTAGGGAAGCGTCATGGCTGCACGCACGATTCGTTGGCTGGTTGGTCTGCTGGCATTGATTCTGGTCTTTGCCGGCATTTTTGGCGGCAAGATGTACCAGGAGCGCAAGGCAGCCGAGCGTGCAGCCGCGCAGGGTTGGCCGGCCGCTGCGGTGTCGGTGGCAACTGCGGAAGAAGCCACCTGGGATGATCGTATTCGTGTGGTGGCCACATTGCGCGCAGTGCAGGGTACACAGATAAGTGCGCAGATTGCCGGCAACGTGACGCAGGTAGCGTTCGAGTCCGGCGCAGCGGTGAACAAGGGAGATCTGCTGGTGCAGCTGGATGACTCCAGCCAGCGGGCTTCGCTGCTGTCCAATCAGGCCAATTTGAAACTTGCTGACGCCAATCTGGCCCGAGCCCGCAAGCTGGCGCCTTCCAGCGCCATTAGCCGTGAGCAGCTGCAAACCAGCCAGCGTGACCGCGATGTGGCGGCCGCTGCCGTTGCCAATGACCGTGCCGCGCTGGACAAACTGCGCATTACCGCTCCTTTTGATGGCGTGCTTGGCATCCGCGAGGTCAGTCTGGGTCAGTATGTGGCGCCCGGTACGGCGATTGTCGATTTGCAGCAGCTGGACCCTTTGCTGCTTGATTTCACTCTGCCCCAGGAAGCAACTTCACGCCTGCAGCTGGACCAGGAAGTCCATTTTCGGACTGCTGCCAGAGAGGGCGAAGACTTTGTCGGCAAGGTGACGGCCATTGCGCCGGCGCTGGATGCCGATACCCGCAACCTGGCCGTACAGGCCACGCTGAGCAATGCGGATGGCAAGCTGCGTCCGGGCATGTTCGGCCATGTCACTTTGAACCCGGGCACCTCGAAAAGCGGCATTGCCGTACCTGAAACCGCGCTGGTGTTCAGCACCTTTGGCGACTCCGTCTATACCGTTGTTGAAGGCGAGTATGGCGGACTGGTGGCCCATGCCAGGGTGGTACAGGTGTTGGCGCAACGCGACGGCATGGTGCTGCTGGATGCGGCCAGCCTTGAGGCTGGTACACAGGTGGTGACCGCTGGGCAGAACAAGCTGCGTGAAGGC
>CAZKTB010000329.1:0-1363 GCA_964555485.1 uncultured Thiopseudomonas sp.
CCGTTACGGCTCCACCAGTCCTTGAGCTGTGCAATCTGCTCTTCTTCAGTGTAGTGGCTCACGCGAGTCTCCCGTCATTTCTTGTTGAATAGTTCGGCCAGCCTGTCAACCAGCTGGTCCAGTGCCAGGGTTTGCTGCTCCTCGTCGGTGCGCAGCGGTTTCAGACCAATGCAATTATTTTCCAGTTCGTTGTCGCCCAAAATCAGTGCCCAGGCTGCGGTACTGCGGTCAGCCTTCCTGAACTGGTTCTTGAAGCCGCCGCCACCGGCGTTGACCTGCAGGCGTACACCGGGCACTGCATCGCGGATGCGTTCGGCCCATTGTACTGCAGCCATCTCGGCCGCTTCGCCAAAGGCGCAAAAATAAATGTCGACCTGCTGCTGCAGCTCGGCGGGAACCTTGTCCAGGGTTTCCAGCATCAGGATCAGGCGCTCGATGCCCATGGCAAAGCCGACACCCGTAGTGGGCTTGCCGCCCATGGTCTCGACCAGGCCATCATAGCGGCCACCGCCACAAACGGTGCCCTGGGCTCCCAGCTTGTCGGTGGTCCACTCGAAGACGGTCTTGCTGTAATAATCCAGGCCGCGTACCAGACGATTGTTCAGCACATAGGGCACGCCGGCAGCATCCAGACGGGCTCGCACACCGGCAAAATGGCTGGTTGATTCCTCGTCCAGATAGTCTTCCAGCTTTGGCGCAGCTGCCAAAATGCTCTGGGTTTGCGGATCCTTGGAGTCCAGCACGCGCAGCGGGTTGGTGCCGACACGACGCTGGCTGTCTTCGTCCAGCTGGTCAAAATGACCATTCAGGTAATCAACCAGTGCGGCACGGTAAGCAGCACGGGATTCAGAAGTACCCAGACTGTTCAGTTCCAGGGTCACACTGTCGGCAATGCCCAGTGCATACCACAGACGCCAGGTGAGCAGGATCAGCTCGGCGTCGATATCCGGGCCGTCCAGGTTGAACACCTCGACACCGACCTGGTGAAACTGGCGGTAGCGGCCTTTCTGTGGACGCTCATGGCGAAACATCGGCCCGATGTACCAGAGCTTCTGCACCAGACCGTTGTTGATCAGGCCGTGTTCCATGACTGCGCGCACGCAGCTGGCGGTACCTTCAGGGCGCAAGGTCAGGGAATCACCGTTGCGGTCGGCAAAGGTGTACATTTCCTTCTCGACGATATCGGTCACTTCACCGATGGAGCGGCGGAACAGCTCGGTGAACTCGACCACCGGCATGCGGATCTGCTGGTAACCATAGCTGTCCAGCACATCGGCAACCTTTTGCTCGAAATAGCGCCACAACGGTGTTTGTGCCGGCAGAATATCGTTCATGCCACGAATGGCTTGCAGGGCTTTACTCA
>CAZKTB010000330.1:0-1359 GCA_964555485.1 uncultured Thiopseudomonas sp.
CTTTCGTCAAAGCGCTCCTTGGCCTGGCGGTAGAACTCTTCCAGGTCGGACAGCCCTTGCTGTTGTGCCGCCGGATTCTCTTCCAGGAAAGCCAGCAACATGCCGAACTGGGTGCCCCAGTCGCCAACGTGGTTCTGACGGATCACCTTGTGGCCAAGAAACTCCAGTACCCGGGCCACGGCGTCGCCAATGATGGTGGAGCGCAAATGACCGACGTGCATTTCCTTGGCCAGGTTGGGCGAGGACAGATCGACCACCACGGTTTGCAGCGGGCTGGCGGCCGGTACGCCCAGCTTGCTGTCGTTCAGGGCCGCATCAAGGCGCTGCGCCAGTGCCGCATGGTTCTGGTAGAAGTTGAGAAAACCGGGGCCGGCAATTTCCACCTTGCTGACTTGTTCGTCGGCCGGCAGGGCGGCCTGGATCTTTTCCGCCAGATCGCGCGGCTTCATGCCAGCGGGTTTGGCCAGCATCATGGCGATGTTGCTGGCGAAGTCACCATGGGCCTTGTCGCGGGCATTCTCCACCTGAATAGTGGGCTGCAGGTCGGCGGGCAATATGCCGTCGGCGACAAGCTGCTGCAGGGCGGAGTGAACAAGCTGGCGAATATGGTCTTTCATGTGGCTTCCGTTGGCGGGTGACTGATCAGAAAATAGCCGTCTATTATCGGCATTTGTCTGATGCGGCTCAAGGGGGCGGTATTTGAATGGAAAAAAGGATAAGAAAAGGGGTCAGGTACATTTAACTGCGTTAGATGTACCTGACCCCTTTTCTTGGACGCCTTTAATAGAGGCTATTTCTTGTGCGTGCCCTTGGGCAGCTGGACGGTGATGCTTTCAGAATAGGTGTCGTGCCAGGTGGACTTGGTCTTGCTCCACAGCTGCCACCAGAAGCCCAGTCCCAGACAGAGCCAGGAAAAGATCGAGATGACAAAGCGCAGCAGTGCCTGCATCAGGCTGATGCGGCTGCCGTCGGCATTCTGTACGCGGATGTTCCAGGCCTGCATGCCCAGCGTCTGGCCGTTGTGGGTCCAGAACTTGGCAAAGAAGGCGAACAGGCTGAGCAGCACCAGGCTGGCCAGTACCGGGTCGTGATCCAGGCCGCCACTTTTAGCCAGCTCCCTGAGGCGATCAGCGCCATGGATCAGGCGCAGGATGCCCTGCTGGTAGATCCAGGTCACCACCATGACCAGTGCAGTACATAGCATGAAATCGTAAAACATGGCGGCAAAGCGGCGGATCAGGCTGGCGCGGGGGAATTGGCCCTGGGGCTGTAGCATGGCTCTGGACATGAAAACCTCGTAACGGAAAGCCGCCCGATTCTATCCGGCAGACGGAAAAATGCCCAGTACAAATGAAAAAA
>CAZKTB010000331.1:0-1354 GCA_964555485.1 uncultured Thiopseudomonas sp.
ATTAAATGTACCTGACCCCTTTATTCGCCCCCTTCATCATTGCCTTGTCCGCTTTTTGCTACACTATTGCACCCAATTTCCGGAGTTGCCCCATGGCCGATCTTTACCAGCACCGGGCGCGCAAGCGTTTCGGGCAAAACTTTCTGCATGATGCCGGTGTCATCGACCGTATCCTGCGGGCGATTTTTCCGCGCGAAGGCGAGCGTCTGCTGGAAATCGGCCCCGGCCAGGGAGCCCTGACCACTGGCTTGGTCAACAGTGGCGCACAGCTGGACGTGATCGAGCTGGACAAGGACCTGATCCCGCTGCTCAAGTTGCGTTTCGGTCTCAAACCCAACTTCTGTCTGCACGAAGGCGACGCCCTGCAGTTCGACTTTGCCAGCCTCGGCGTCGAGCAGCGCAGCCTGCGCGTGGTGGGCAACCTGCCCTACAACATCTCCACACCGCTGATTTTTCACCTGCTCGACCATGCCGGCCTGATCCGTGACATGCACTTCATGCTGCAAAAAGAAGTGGTTGAGCGCATGAGCGCCAAACCCGGCGGCGGCCATTGGGGGCGACTGTCGATCATGGTGCAGTACCATTGCAAGGTCGAACACCTGTTCAATGTCGGCCCCGGCGCTTTCAATCCGCCGCCCAAGGTCGACTCAGCCATTGTGCGCCTGACTCCGCACGACGAACTGCCCCATCCGGCACAGGACATCCGCGCACTGGACCGTGTTGTGCGTGAAGCCTTCAACCAGCGCCGCAAGACCTTGCGCAATACACTCAAGCACCTGATGGACAGCAGCGAAATTGAAGCAGCCGGCATAGATGCCAGCCTGCGCCCCGAACAGCTGCAGCTGGCCGACTTTGTCCGCCTGGCCGACCGCTTTGCAGCCCTGAACAAATGATATCCATACCATGAGTAATGATTTTCCCGTACGGGTCAAAGTAACCACCCGCTATATTCCGGACCACTCCGAGCCCGACGAGCAACGCTTCGTCTTTGCCTACGACATCATCGTACGCAACGAAGGCGACGAGCCGGTCCAGCTGCTGACCCGCCACTGGATCATCACCGACGGTGATGGCAAAACCCAGGAAGTACGCGGCGAAGGCGTGGTGGGTGAGCAACCGGTGATTCCGCCCGGAACCGAATACCGCTACACCAGCGGTACCCTGCTCAATACCGAAGTGGGCAGCATGCAGGGCAGCTTCGGCATGCAGACTGAAGATGGCGTCGAGTTCAACGCGCCGATTGCCCCCTTCACCCTGGCCCAGCCCGGAGCCCTGCACTGATGGCAACCTATGCCGTTGGCGACCTGCAAGGCTGCCTGACACCATTGCAACAACTGCTTGATCGGGTCAGTTT
>CAZKTB010000332.1:0-1341 GCA_964555485.1 uncultured Thiopseudomonas sp.
TTCGGTAACCACCAGGTCCTGGGCCACGTCAACCAGACGACGGGTCAGGTAACCGGAGTTGGCAGTCTTCAGGGCGGTATCCGCCAGTCCCTTACGGGCACCGTGGGTAGAAATAAAGTACTGCAGTACGTTCAGGCCTTCACGGAAGTTGGCGGTAATCGGCGTCTCGATAATGGAGCCATCCGGCTTGGCCATCAGGCCACGCATACCGGCCAGCTGACGGATCTGGGCAGCAGAACCACGCGCACCGGAGTCGGCCATCATGAACATGGAGTTGAAGGACTCCTGGGTGACTTCCTTACCTTCGCGGTCAGTAACGCTTTCCTGCGACAGGTTAGCCATCATCGCCTTGGAGATCTCGTCGTTGGCGCGGGACCAGAGGTCGATCACCTTGTTGTACTTCTCGCCCTGGGTAACCAGACCGTTGGAGTACTGCTGTTCGATCTCTTTCACTTCGGCAGTAGCACGCTCGATGATCTTGGATTTTTCCTCGGGGATCACGAAGTCGTTCACACCGATAGACACACCAGAGGTGGTCGAGTAGGCAAAGCCAGCATACATCAGCTGGTCAGCGAAGATGACGGTTTCCTTCAATCCAACCACGCGGTAGCACTGGTTGATCAGGGTGGAGATCGCCTTCTTCTTCATCGGCAGGTTGACCAGGTCGTAGGACAGGCCTTCCGGCACGATCTGGAACAACAATGCACGACCAACCGTGGTATCCACGATACGTACGCTTTCGGTGCTGTTGCCTTCGTTGTTCTTGACCACCTCGCGGATACGTACCTTGATCTTGGCATGCAGGTCGGCATTGCCGGAGCGGTAGACGCGGTCCACTTCCTGCAGGTCGGCAAATACGCGGCCTTCGCCCTTGCGGTTGACGGCTTCACGGGTCATGTAATACAGACCCAGAACCACGTCCTGCGAGGGTACGATGATCGGCTCACCGTTGGCCGGTGACAGGATGTTGTTGGTGGACATCATCAGCGCACGCGCTTCCAGCTGGGCTTCCAGCGTCAGCGGTACGTGAACGGCCATCTGGTCACCGTCAAAGTCGGCGTTATAGGCGGCACACACCAGCGGGTGCAGCTGAATGGCCTTACCTTCAATCAGTACCGGCTCGAACGCCTGGATTCCCAGACGGTGCAGGGTTGGCGCACGGTTCAGCAGCACCGGGTGCTCACGAATCACGTCAGCCAGCACGTCCCACACTTCAGGCAGTTCGCGCTCGACCATTTTCTTCGCCGCCTTGATGGTGGTGGCCAGACCGCGCTCCTCCAGCTTGCCGAAAATGAACGGCTTGAACAGCTCCAGCGCCATTTTCTTGGGCAGACCACACTG
>CAZKTB010000333.1:0-1294 GCA_964555485.1 uncultured Thiopseudomonas sp.
GAGAAGCAGATTGGCGAGATTGTCGAACTGCGCTCGCTGAACCGGAGCGAGACCCATGCCGGTATCGCCGGGCAGTTGCATGAGCTGGTATATCTGGATGCAGAGGGCAACAGGCACACGGAAGAAGTGGTGCTGTCCCGTGATCCGGCGGCGCAGGAGCTGACACGGACCATGCTGCAGCTGTCCCGTACCCTGGCTGCAGTATTTGCCCAGCCGGTTGATCCGCTGGATGCATTTGGCCAGATGTTGCTGAAAGACAAGCAGGGCCTGCTGCGCATTGGTGACGAAATGCGGCTGATCGCGCTGGACAGCAAAACACCCTCGGCCGAGCGCTTTTTGTTGCCGGCCGAGCCCGGTTCCATGCCGGACTTTGGTGCCCTGATGAAAGAGGCAACGCGCAAGATGCCGGAAGCCATAGAGGCGCTTGGCGACTTCATGGAAGCTCTGGAAGAGCTGGGTAACCGCTAACTGGTGCACATGCCGGCGCCGGGCACATTGGCCCGCGGCCGGCATGTTGCTAGACTCCGTCCCCGTTCATATCTCCCCGATTTCTCGTGCAGAGTAACCCCAGTGCGTCTGAAGTGCATCCGCCTGTCCGGCTTCAAATCCTTTGTTGATCCGACTACCGTCAGCTTTCCCGGCAACATGACGGCTGTGGTCGGGCCCAATGGCTGCGGCAAGTCCAACATCATCGATGCGGTGCGCTGGGTACTGGGTGAAAGCTCGGCGAAGAACCTGCGTGGCGAGGCGATGACGGATGTCATCTTCAATGGTTCAACCAGCCGCAAGCCGGTATCGCGGGCCAGCATCGAGCTGGTGTTCGACAACAACGAAGGCCGGATTGTCGGTGAATATGCCAGCTATGCGGAAATCTCCGTCCGCCGCCAGGTTACCCGTGAAGGGCAGAGCACCTACTTTCTGAACGGCAGCAAATGCCGCCGCCGCGACATCACCGATCTTTTTTTGGGCACCGGCCTTGGACCGCGCAGCTACGCCATCATCGAGCAGGGCATGATTTCCCGGCTGGTCGAGGCCAGGCCGGATGACCTGCGCATCTTCATCGAGGAAGCCGCCGGCATTTCCAAATACAAGGAGCGTCGCCGCGAAACCGAGAACCGCATGCGCCGTACCCAGGACAACCTGGCCCGTCTGAGCGACCTGCGCGAAGAGCTGGGTCGGCAGCTGGAACGCTTGCAGCGTCAGGCCCGGGCAGCGGAACGCTATCAGGAACTGCATGGACAGGTCCGGCTGCTGGAAACCCAGCTCACCGCCATGCGCTGGCGCAGCCTGGACG
>CAZKTB010000334.1:0-1288 GCA_964555485.1 uncultured Thiopseudomonas sp.
GTGGCGGCTCGCCAACCACTTTCGACCGCTTGCTGGCGCTGCGCTTTGGTGCTGCTGCGGTAAGGGCGATTGAAGCGGGCAAGTTCGGCCATATGGTCGGTTTGAAATCGGACTGCATTTCGCTGTCGACCCTGGAGGAAGCGCTGAGCGTGGAAAAGCGGGTTGATCCGAATGGAGATACAGTGCAGACGGCTCGCGACATGTTCATCAGCTTTGGTGACTGATGACAACCAATGCCTGAACGCCGGCCTTGTGCCGGCGTTTTTGTCCTGGAATGCTAATTCCGGAACAAGATGCTTATCCAGTCATAACTGTTGGCAAAAATCAGGAAACTAGCCCATGAAACCCGTGCAAAAGCTTGTCCATTGCTTGCTGTTTGGCGTCTTTATCCTGCTGACGGGGTGCGTGTCTGTCCAGCAAGAGCAGCAAATGCAGCAGTTGCCACAATGGCAGGCTCCGCGCCTGCAGGATCACCCGGATGCCGGGCGCATCATCAGCCTGGCAACAGGAACAGAGCTGGGCTTGCAGGAACTGGTGGGCGAGCTGGCTGCCGCGCCACTGGTGTTGCTGGGCGAGAAACATGACAACCCTGATCACCATCGCCTGCAGCTATGGTTGCTGCAGCAGCTTGAGCTGCAGCGGGAGCAGGGCAGTCTGGTACTGGAAATGCTGACCGATGCGCAGCAACCGGCGGTAGAGCAGGTGCGGGAAAAACTGGCAGCCGGTACAGAAGTCGCCAGCCTGACCAAGGCGCTGGACTGGAACCCGGGCTGGAACTGGCAGCATTACGGACCTGTTGTTGAATATGCTATTAGGCAATCCTGGCCATTGCGGGCCGGTAATCTGGACCGTGATGCGCTGATGTCGATTTATCGCAATCCGACTGCTGTGCCGTCCGGCCCTGCCGGAGAACAGCAGGTGCAGGATGAACTGGCAGAAATCATTCTGGAAGCCCATTGTGGCAAGTTACCCGAGCGGCAGGTGCCGGCCATGGTTGCAGTGCAGCAGCAAAGGGATTTGCGCATGGCCCGCGCCCTGCTGGATGCGCCTGAACCGGGCTTGCTGATTGCCGGTTCATACCATGTGCGCAAGGACTTGGGTGTGCCGCTGTACTTGCAGGAAGAGTTGCCGGAGCAGGATTATCTGGTGCTGATCTTTCTGGAAGCGGGGCAAACCATCACACCGGCCATGGCCGACTATGTCTGGTATACCCCGGCTACTGAGGAAAAGGATTACTGTGCCGACCTGTGATTGCCGGTCAGGTGTAGCCAGAACAGCAGTAGCAGCA
>CAZKTB010000335.1:0-1279 GCA_964555485.1 uncultured Thiopseudomonas sp.
TGATTGTGCCATAACAAGAAGGAAAAGGTCAGGAGAGGAAAAAGGGGTCAGGTACATTTAACAAGGTTAAATGTACCTGACCCCTTTTTCGGACCTCTTTTTTCGGAGCATCAAGCCAGCTGCAGCCCGATGATGCCGGCAATGATACAAACCACGCCAATAATGCCCTGACGGCCAAGGCGTGAATTGAACAGGAAACGGTCCAGGGTCACGGCACCCAGCACACCCAGGCTACCCCAGGCCGAGTAGGCCACGCTCAGCGGTACATAGCGCACCACGATGCTGAGCAGGACAAAGGCCAGGATGATCATGACCAGTCCGGTCACTCCCCAGGCAAGACGCTGAAAGCCGTTCGAGCGTTTCAGGCAGTAGTTGGCAACCAAGTCCAGCGAGACCGAGCCAAGCAAAAGGGATACTGGCAAAATCATGCTTCTACCCTCCCCTGTACTTCGGACTGCTCATCTTCTTTTTTCGGTCCCTGGTCAAAGGTGACCAGCAACAGGCCGAACATCATCAGGCCCACCGCCAGCAACTGGCCGGTGCTCAGGTATTCTCCGAACAACAGCATGCCGGCCATGGCAATCAGGAACAGTCCGCCACCTTCCCAGACCGCGTAGGATACGGCCAGCGGGATATGC
The DNA here is from genome assembly GCA_964555485.1 of uncultured Thiopseudomonas sp. Classification (GTDB taxonomy): domain Bacteria; phylum Pseudomonadota; class Gammaproteobacteria; order Pseudomonadales; family Pseudomonadaceae; genus Thiopseudomonas. The sequence continues at coordinate 639 of CAZKTB010000335.1, forward strand.
ATCACCGCACGGGAAAAGGCATACATGGAAAAGGAAATCATCACCGCCATGAAGGCATAGCCCAGCATGGGTGAATGGGTTGCGGCATATTTCATGCCAATGGTGCTAGCTACCTCGGTCAAAACCGCCAGGGCCAGCATGATCCAGTAATACATATTCGCCTCTCTGGCATTGCCGCTGCGGGCAATGCATCAGGGATGCTCTGAAAAAACACTATGCAGGCGCTAGCGGGCAGCATCGCTGCATTTGCCGGTATCCATTTCCATCGGGCGAACGCACTGGCAGGCCTGGATATGGATCACATGCTTCTTTGACAGAAAAGTGCTTTTTGAGAGATTCCTTGTGTCTGAAATTAAGGGTTCGGGCGGGTCCGGTGCCCGGGAACTTGCAGACCAGGAGAGAAGCTAACGGCCACTACGCCATTGGCTGTCGAACAGGTGAGGAAGGATGGAACGGGTGAAACATGCTTGTGGAGTAAGCATAAAGCCTCGGGGGCTGCCTAAGATGCCTGCATTGTAACACGAAAAGCAAAAAAACAGACAGAATTAATTCAAATTTAACGCACAAAGAGGTCGGACATATTCTCCATAAAGGAGTCCACAAAGGGGTCAGGTACAATTATTTTGGGCAAAAAATGTAAC
>CAZKTB010000336.1:0-1271 GCA_964555485.1 uncultured Thiopseudomonas sp.
TCGAATTTGCAACAAGCGGTACTGTCGAGCTGCAAGCGGAGGTTAGAAGCATGGATGCGGGCACTGGAGCTGAACACTCGCACCATTGAGCCGGCTATTAACAGACTGCCAATAACTTTCCGGATCACCCAACAACAGCTGGGCGATCCGGAGATCAATAGATTTAGCGTGCCGGCGTGCGCATGGTGACGAACTCTTCTGCAGCCGTCGGGTGAATGCCGATGGTGTCATCAAACACCACCTTGGTGGCACCGGCTTTCAGGGCTACGGCCAACCCCTGGATCAGTTCGCCTGCGTCGGGGCCAACCATGTGGCAACCCAGCACCCTGTCGCTGGTTTTGTCCACCACCAGCTTCATGAAAATGCGTTCACTATTATCAGAAAAACTCAGTTTCATCGGGCGGAAGCTGCTGGTGAAGATACTGACATCATGACCGGCCACCTTGGCCTGTTCTTCGCTCATGCCGACGGTGGCGATGTTCGGCAAGGTGAATACCGCAGTAGCAATGTTCTCGTAACTGACCGGTTTGTACTCTTCCGGCTTGAACAGGCGACGGGCCACGGCCATGCCTTCTGCCAGCGCCACTGGGGTCAGTTGCGGGCCGGCGATCAGGTCGCCAATGGCCAGAATGCCTGGCTCCGAGGTTTCATAGTTGTCGTTGACCTTGACCAGACCGTGCTGGTCCAGCTCGATGTTGACGTTTTCCAGCCCAAGATTATCGAGCATGGGTCGGCGGCCGATGGCACAGAAAACACAGTCAACCAGCAGGCTGCCACCCTCTTTAAGTGTTACTTTAAGTTCGTCGCCATTCCCTGTTTTTTCAATGGCTTGAACATTGCTGTTAAAGTGAAGGTTCACTCCTTTCGCTTCCATGCTGTCACGCATATGCTCACGGACTTCATGGTCGAAATGACGCAGGAACAGGTCACCTCGATAGGAAACATGGGTTTCACTGCCCAGACCGTTAAAGATGGAAGCGAATTCCAGCGCAATGTAACCGCCGCCTATCACCAGCACCCGTTTGGGCTGCTGCTCCAGAAAGAACACCTGATTGGAGTCGGTCATCAGCTCCTTGCCGGGAATGTCCGGCAGCACTGGCCAACCACCGGTGGCCAGCAAGATATGCTTGGCCGTATGCACCTTGCCATTGACTTCGACCTGATTGGGCCCCGCGATGCGGGCATGCCCGTTGAGCAGGGTGACGCCGCCGTTTTGCAGCAGGCGGCCATAAATGTCGTTCAGACGCCCTATTTCCCGGTTCTTGTTTTCG
>CAZKTB010000337.1:0-1250 GCA_964555485.1 uncultured Thiopseudomonas sp.
TTCCTCAAGGAGATTCTGCTGGCCAATGTCGAGCGCGGTGGTGTCGACATAACCGGCATCAGCGTGATGCAGGCGATGTTCATTCCTGCACTTGGCATGCTGGCAGGTTTGCTGATTGCGATACTGTTCAGCTATCGCCGCAAGCGCGTCTACGAGCTGCCGGAAGATGGTGCCGAATCACCGGTAGTGGGCAGCAGCTATAACGCCAAGAGTCTGGTTGCAGCCGCCGTGGCCGTGGTTGTGGCCTTTGCCGCCCAGCTGTGGCTGAACTCCATGATCATTGGTGCGCTGCTCGGTTTTGTGGTGTTTTCCCTGTCCGGCGTGGTGCGCTGGAAAGAGGTGGACGACCTGTTCACCGAAGGCATGAAGATGATGGCGATGATCGGCTTCATCATGATTGCCGCTTCCGGTTTTGCCGAGGTGATGCGCGAAACCGGCCAGATCCAGACGCTGGTGGACAGTTCGGTAGCCATCATTGGCGACAGCAAGGGCCTGGGTGCCTTCCTGATGCTGCTGGTGGGCTTGCTGGTGACCATGGGTATTGGTTCATCCTTCTCCACAGTGCCCATCATTGCTGCCATTTTTGTGCCGCTGGCATTGCAGCTTGGCTTTGATCCGCTGGCAATCGTTTGTCTGGTGGGTACTGCAGGCGCACTGGGTGATGCAGGCTCTCCTGCGTCCGACTCCACCCTTGGCCCGACCGCAGGTCTGAACATGGACGGCCAGCACAACCACATCTGGGACACAGTGGTGCCGACCTTTATCCACTACAACATTCCGTTGCTGGTGTTTGGCTGGATTGCCGCGATGGTGCTGTAAGGCTTCATTGCTGCCCGTACCCGGGCTGGCAAGTGCTTGTACGAGCGCTTGTCGGCACCGGGTATTTTTTTTGCCTGGACGCAGGTGTAGGGAAAGGAACCAATGAAAAAGGGGTCAGGTACATTTAACAAGGTTAAATGTACCTGACCCCTTTTTCCTCTCCTGCCCCTTTTTCTGTTCATACTCTGGCACAATCATCAGTCCCTTCCGCACGCAAGGAGCATTGCCGCCATGCAAAGCAAGCTGGCCGATGTCGGCCTGACCATTTTCAGCCAGATGACCCAGCTGGCCCAGCAGCACGGAGCGCTCAACCTGTCCCAAGGCTTTCCGGACTTTCCCGCACCGCTGGCGCTGAAGGAGGCACTGGGGAAGCATGTCATGGCCGATGCCAACCAGTACGCGCCCATGACCGGGCTGCCGGCATTGCGCGA
>CAZKTB010000338.1:0-1247 GCA_964555485.1 uncultured Thiopseudomonas sp.
AACGGGCCGACCTGCCATTCCACATGGAATACTTTACGTTTTAACGACCTTGGAGAGACACCATGAAAGCTCCCGTACGTGTTGCCGTCACCGGCGCAGCTGGCCAGATCGGTTATGCCCTGCTGTTCCGTATTGCCAGTGGCGAAATGCTGGGCAAAGACCAGCCAGTAATTCTGCAACTGCTGGACCTGCCACAAGCCCAGGACGCCCTGAAAGGCGTAATGATGGAGCTGCAGGACTGCGCATTCCCGCTGCTGGCCGGCATGGTCGCATCCGATGATCCGGAAGTTGCTTTCAAGGACACCCAGGTTGCCATCCTGGTAGGTGCCCGCCCACGTTCCAAGGGCATGGAGCGCGCCGACCTGCTGGCCGCCAACGCCGAAATCTTCACCGTACAGGGTGCTGCCCTGAACAAGGTTGCCGACCGCAACGTCAAGGTTCTGGTAGTGGGCAACCCGGCCAACACCAACGCCTACATCGCCATGAAGTCCGCACCTGATCTGAACCCGCGCAACTTCACCGCCATGCTGCGTCTGGACCACAACCGTGCCCTGACCCAGGTCGCCGAGAAGACCGGCAAAGCTGTAGCCGACATCCGCAAGCTGTGCGTATGGGGCAACCACAGTCCGACCATGTACGCCGACTACCGCTTCGCCACCATCAACGGCGAAAGCGTCAAGGACATGATCAACGACCAGGAGTGGAACGCCAACGTATTCCTGCCAACCGTGGGCAAGCGTGGCGCCGCCATCATCGAAGCCCGTGGCCTGTCCTCCGCAGCCTCTGCAGCCAACGCTGCCATTGACCACATCCACGACTGGTGGCTGGGCACCGATGGCGAGTGGGTCACCATGGGTATTCCTTCCGACGGTTCCTACGGCATCCCCGAAGGCACCATGTTCGGCTTCCCGGTAACCTGCGCCAACGGCGAGTACGAAATCGTACAGGGCCTGGAAATCGACGAGTTCAGCCAGAAGTACATCAACATCACTCTGGACGAGCTGGAGCAGGAAAAAGCCGGTGTAGCCCACCTGCTGTAAGCAACAGCCTGCTACAACTGCGACACATACTCGGCCGCCCTTGGGCGGCCGAGCTGTTTCTGCCCGGTCCGTTTTCTCACCGCCACCAGAACAACACAGATTGCCAAAAGCCCTTTCTGGTATGCTGACTGCAATCTGTTGTAGCGGAGAATCCACATGCAGCGCTTCCTGCAATTTCTGCTGTTAAGCATCCTGCTCACCGGCTGC
>CAZKTB010000339.1:0-1236 GCA_964555485.1 uncultured Thiopseudomonas sp.
GCAACTCTTCCAGGCTTTCAGCAGAGCCGTCATAGGTCTGCGGAATCACTTCGCCACCGTCAAAGCCTTCCTCGGTCACCTCGGTCCAGCGTACGTTGGGGCTCCACAGCGAACGCACGCCGGAGCGCTCGACGCCGGGAATGTAAAAGGCTTCGTCACTGATCTGGCGCAGCGTTTCCATGTATTCGGCATCAAAAATGTCGCCTTCCACCGCTTCCACGGAAATTCGCACACTGTTGCCAAGGTTGGCCAGATCGTCGCGGAACTCCAGCATCTTCTCGATGTAAGGATGCTTCAGCGGAATCATTTTCTCGAAACTGGTGGCCGGGCGTACTTGTGCCGCCTGCCAGAACAGGAACAGGCTGACCAGCAGGGTCAGCAAAATCACGGCGGGCCGGTTATTGAAAACCAGGCGCTCCATGACGGCGGCAGGGTTACTTCTGGGCTTGGAAATCATGCGTACTAATCCTTCTTATAATTGTTATGGGTTGACGGATGCCGGCGCCAGATGGACACCGCCCTGCCCGACCAGCAGCAGACTGCCGTCCGACCGCATGGCCACACCTGCGTAGGACAGGCGGTCCTCACGCAGTTTGGTGGTGAAGCTCAAACCGTTGTCGCTGCTGCTGAGCACTGCACCACCATGACCGACCACCAGCAGACGACCGTCATCCAGCATGGCACCATCGGCCAGGCCCTGACGCAGCTGACCGCCCTGGGGCGTGCTCAGCCCGATCTCCTGCCAGCTGTCACCAAAATCTTCTGAGCGGAACAGGTGTCCGCGCAGGCCGTATACCACAAGGCTCTGTTCCTGATGGGTGGGCAGCACGCCAAACAGCGAGCCCTCATAGGGGCTCTCTACTGCTTCCCAGCTATCGCCCTCGTCGGTGGAGCGAAGCATGACGCCCATTTCGCCAACCACAAACAGGCCGGCACCCTTGATGCTGGTGATGGCATTCAAGTGAAAGCCATCCTCGTTATCCAGCTCATCACCGATATTTTTCCAGTTGGCGCCACCATCGTCAGTGCGCAACATGCTGCCATAGGCACCCACGACAAAACCCTTTTGGGGGTTGGCAAACCAGATGTCCAGCAGCGGTGCCTCTAGTTCACTGTCGCGGTATTGCTCGATCCAGCTCTCGCCACCGTCACTGCTGTGCAAAATCAGTGCATCGTGACCGACTGCCCAGCCATGCTTGTCATCAACAAAAAATACCGCAGTCAGCAGCTGTCTGG
>CAZKTB010000340.1:0-1229 GCA_964555485.1 uncultured Thiopseudomonas sp.
TTTGATGGCATTGTCCTGCCGCGTCCGCGCATCCTGGAGAGTGCTCATGTATTATGGCCGCTGGCATTATTGGCACCACAGCTGCAGCATCCCGGTGGCCGGCTCAGCTATGCGGAGCTCTGGCGTGCAAGCAGTACGGACTATTCGCTGTGGCCGGTTGCATTGTGCTGGAAAGACCGGCCGCTGACCCCGGCCTGGATACAGGGGCAGGCACAGGGCTCGATGAAGCGGGCTGCCGGCCTTTTGTGCTAGTAAATACGCTGTTTGGGAGACGACCTGAATGTTATTGCGCGGCTTTACCGTACTGGTTTCTTTTCAGCTGCTGGGTACCGGACTGAATGCGCTGGTATTGCCCAAGTTGCCTGGCCCGATCATCGGGCTGGTGCTGCTGTTCCTCTATCTGCTGCTGACCCGCCGGGTCAGCAAACCGCTGGACCTGGCTGCTGGCGGGCTGTTGCGTTATTTGCCGGTATTGCTACTGCCGCCGGCTGTGGGCGTGATGGTGCACTTTGCCGACATTCGCAAGGACATGTGGGCAATTACCGGCTCGCTGGTGATTTCCATGGTCATTTCTCTATTGTTTGCCGGCTGGCTGATGCAGGTGTTGATCAACCGCCAGCAGAAGCGCAAGGAGGACAGCAAATGACTCCGGATTGGCACGCGGCGCTTTCCGCCATCATCGCTCACCCGCTGTTTTCGGTCGGCATCACCCTGGGCGTGTTCCAGCTGGCCCAGCTGCTCTATGAAAAGACCAGGCTGATGCTGTTCCAGCCATTGCTGCTGTCCACGCTGGCGCTGGTCGGCATCCTGCTGCTGCTGGATATCGATTACCAGCTCTATCGTGACGGCAGCGCATTGCTGACCATCCTGCTGGGCCCGGCCACTGTCGCGCTGGCGGTACCTCTGTACCAGAATGTGCGCCGTGTGCGCGCGGTATTGATGCCGGTACTGGTCACGCTGCTGGTTGGTGGCACCCTGGCGACCGTGCTGGGTGTTGGCCTGGCCTGGGCCTTTGGTGCCGAGCACATGATCATGATGGCGCTGGCGCCCAAGTCGGTGACCACCCCCATTGCCATGCTGGTGGCGGACGAGATTGGCGGTTCGGCCTCGCTGGCGGCGGTATTCGTGATGATCACGGGCATGCTGGGCGCCATGTTTGGCGTCGAGTTGCTGCGCTGGTGCCGCATTACCAATCCGGCAGCCAAGGGGCTGGCGCTGGGCATGGTGGC
>CAZKTB010000341.1:0-1214 GCA_964555485.1 uncultured Thiopseudomonas sp.
ATCTTCGTCATCCTGCTCACCCTGCTGGCAGCCATTGCCGCCATGCTGTTCGAGCAGACCTCGCCGGTCCTGCTCATGCGCATGTGGGGTGACGGTTTCTGGGGCCTGCTGACCTTTGCCATGCAGATGCTGCTGGTGCTGCTGACCGGTCACATGCTGGCCAGCACACCGCTGGTCAAGGGCTGGCTGGCCAAACTGGCCGGTCTGGCCAAGTCGGCCGGTGGTGCCATCATCCTGGTAACCCTGGTCTCGCTGGCCGCCAGCTGGATCAACTGGGGTTTCGGTCTGGTGGTTGGCGCCCTGTTCGCCAAGGAAATCGCCCGTCAGGTGCGGGTCGACTACCGCTTGCTGGTAGCCAGTGCCTACTCCGGCTTCCTGGTCTGGCATGGCGGTCTGGCCGGCTCTGTGCCCCTGACCATTGCCACCGAAGGCCACTTCGCCGCCGACAAGATGGGGATCATTTCAACTTCCAATACCATCTTCGCGTTTTTCAACCTGGCCATTGTGCTGGCCCTGTTCATAGTGGTTCCACTGGTCAACCGCATGATGCTGCCTGACGAAAAGGAAAGCATCTACGTCGACCCGGAGCTGCTCAAGGAGCCGGAAGAGGACACCAGTCAGACCACTGACCGCCCGGCTGACAAGCTGGAAAACAGCCGCATCATCGCCTGGCTGATCGGCTTTGCCGGACTGGCCTATCTGTTCGACTACTACATCGTGAAGGGCGCCAGCCTGAACCTGAACGTGATCAACTTCACCTTCCTGTTCCTGGCCATAGTGCTGCACGGCACACCCCGGCGCATGCTGGCCAGCCTCAGCGAGGCGATCAAGGGCGGTGGTGGTATCGTCATCCAGTTCCCCTTCTACGCCGGCATCATGGCGATCATGATCCAGTCTGGCCTGGCCGCCAGCCTGTCCGAATGGCTGGTGTCCTTTGCCAGCGCCAAGACGCTGCCCTTCTGGACCTTCATCAGCGCCGGTATCGTGAACATCTTCGTTCCTTCCGGTGGCGGCCAGTGGGCAGTGCAAAGCCCGGTCGTGATCGAGGCTGCCATGCAGCTGAATGCCGACCTGGCCCGCACCGCCATGGCAGTTGCCTGGGGTGATGCCTGGACCAACATGCTGCAGCCGTTCTGGGCACTGCCGGTACTGGCGATTGCCGGCCTCAAGGCCAAGGACATCATGGGTTACTGCCTGATCCAGCTGTTCGTTTC
>CAZKTB010000342.1:0-1193 GCA_964555485.1 uncultured Thiopseudomonas sp.
CCGAGCCAGGCATGGTTGATCACCAGCTCGGTGATACCGGCCGCAGCCAGCGCCTCGATGTGATACTCGATCAGCGCCTTGCCTGCCACCGGCAGCAACGGCTTGGGCGTATGCAGGGTCAGTGGACGCATGCGCTCACCCTTGCCAGCAGCCAGGATCATCGCTTTCACCGGCATGTCTCCGGCAAAGGCAGGCTGTCCAGCAACTTCTGCAAGGGTTTCAATTCGGGATAGCGCGCCAGTACCGGCCTTATATAGGCAAAAAACCTGGGCACATCCTGCAGGTAGCGTGGTTTGCCATCACGGTGACAAATGCGGGCAAAGATGCCGATCACCTTCAGGTGACGCTGCAGGCCCATCCAGTCGCAATCACGGGAAAACTGTGCATATGACGACGGTATCGACAAACCTGCTGCGCGGGCCTTGTTCCAGTATTGGCACAGCCAGCCATGCACCCGCTCTTCCGGCCAGCTGATGAAGGCATCCTTGAACAGGCTGATCACGTCATAGCTGATTGGTCCCAGGACCGCATCCTGAAAGTCCAGCACGCCCGGATCCGGCTCGCTGACCATCAGGTTGCGCGGCATATAGTCCCTGTGCACCAGCACTTGCGGCTGCTCCAGTGCAGCCCGGATCAGCAGTTCACTGCCCTGCTGCCACCAGTCACGCTGCTTCTGGTCCAGTGTCAGCCCCAGCTCGTGCTGTACATACCAGTCAGGAAACAGCTCCAGCTCGCGGCGCAGCAACGCCTCGTCATAGTCAGGCAAGTTGCTGCCCGCCACATCCAGTTGTTGCAGCTGCACCAGCACATCCAGCGCCCGCTCAAACAGCGGGTCCGCATTATCTGCATCCAGCACTTGCAGCCAGGTCTGCAGGCCAAGGTCGGACAGCACCAGAAAACCCTGCTCGACATCCTGCGCCAGCACCAGCGGCACATTCAGGCCGGCAACCAGCAGCATCTGCGCCATGCGCACAAAAGGCCGGCAATCCTCACCAGGCGGTGGCGCATCCATCAGTACCAGCTGCAAACCCGGCGCCTGCCAGCGAAAATAGCGGCGAAAGCTGGCATCGCTGCCCGCGGCTTGCCAGCTTCCTTCCGGTAAATATGGCAAATTAAGCTTGGCGGCCAGGTGCGGCCCCTGCTGCGAAAACCAGCTTTGCAATGCTTGCAGGCGCACGTCTTCGCCCTGTGCC
>CAZKTB010000343.1:0-1182 GCA_964555485.1 uncultured Thiopseudomonas sp.
TACGGTCGAGGAAACCTGTGTTGATGAACACCACACGCTCTTTGGCAGCAGCGATACAGGCTTTCAGGTTAACTGTGGTGCGACGCTCTTCGTCCATGATGCCCATTTTCAGGGTGTTGCGCTCCATGCCCAGTACGTCTTCAACGCGGGCAAACAGCTCGTCGGCGAATACCACTTCTTCCGGGCCGTGCATCTTCGGCTTCACGATGTACATGCTGCCGGTGCGGCTGTTGGCGCGGGTGGTGTTGCCCTTCAGATTGTGCAGTGCGATCAGGCCGGTGAACAGGCCGTCCATGATGCCTTCGGGCAGCTCGTTGCCCTGCTCGTCCAGAATGGCCGGGTTGGTCATCAGGTGGCCAACGTTACGTACGAACAGCAGCGCGCGGCCGTGCAGGGTAACGGTGTCACCGTTCAGGCCGGTGTACTCGCGGTCAGGGTTCATGGCGCGGGTGAAGGTCTTGTCGCCCTTGGTCACGCTCTCAGCCAGATCGCCCTTCATCAGGCCCAGCCAGTTGCGGTAGACCAGGGTCTTGTCGTCGGCATCAACCGCGGTGACGGAGTCTTCACAGTCGATGATGGTGGTGACGGCGGACTCGAGGATGATGTCCTTGACGCCGGCGGCATCGGTCTGGCCGATCGGGCTGGTAGCGTCGATCTGGATTTCGACGTGCAGGCCGTTGTTCTTCAGCAGGACAGCGGTCGGGCAGGCTGCGTCGCCCTGGTAACCTACCAGCTGGGCGTCGTTGCGCAGGCCGCTGTTGCTGCCGCCTTTCATGGCAACGATTAGCTTGCCGCCTTCGACACGGTAACCGGTGGCATCGGCATGGGAGCCGGCTGCCAGAGGTGCTGCGGTATCCAGGAAGTTGCGGCCCCAGGCGATTACCTTGTCGCCACGGACCTTGTTGTAACCCTTGGTGATTTCTGCGCCATCTTCCTGGCTGATGGCGTCGGTGCCATACAGGGCGTCATACAGGGAACCCCAGCGGGCGTTGGCCGCGTTCAGGGCAAAACGTGCGTTGGTTACCGGTACCACCAGCTGTGGACCGGCCATGCTCGCAATTTCTTCGTCAACATTCTGTGTGCTGGCCTGGAAATCCGCAGCTTCTGGCTGCAGGTATCCAATTTCTTGCAGGAAGGCTTTATATGCCGCTGCATCGTGGGGCTGGCCTTTGCGTGCCAGGT
>CAZKTB010000344.1:0-1163 GCA_964555485.1 uncultured Thiopseudomonas sp.
TACTGCCCGATTCGATTTCCAGGGTGGCACCCACCCGGTCGTTGAGGCCCTTGCCGTTGAGCAGGTTGAACACCACCGCGGCATCGGTGGAGCCGACAATGGAGCCGATCAGCATGCCTTCGAGCAGCGTCAGGTTGAACAGCCAGGCGGCGGCAAAACCGGTCACCACTGCCGTGGCAATCACGCCGAAGGTTGCCAACGTCAAGGCCGGCCATAACGCCACGCGGAAAGTGGCAACCCTGGTGCGCATGCCGCCATCCAGCAGGATCACCGCCAGCGCCAGGTTACTGACGACATAGGTAAGCGAATAGTCGTCGAATACGATTCCGCCGATTCCATCGGTACCGGCCATCATGCCGACACCCATGAAAATCACCAGAATGGGAATACCGATACGGGACGACACCGTACTGACCAGAATACTGACAGCAACCAGCAAACCGCCAATGAAAAACAAACTATTGGTTGCAGAAAGATCCAAAAGCAAAACTCCCTGTTAAAAAGACAAACCGAATCAAGGATTCTACCTTATGGACAAAAGTTTTTAGGAATATTAGCCATCGTTCGCTGAAATATCCGGCGCAAGACTGGCTATACTGCAATCTGAGTTTTATTGCAGGGTTTTTCCATGTCCAATGCTGTTGTACGACTGGCTGGGGTGTTCGTCCGGGATATTCCCCTGAGCCAGGCGATGGGTGTACAGGTGCTGTCCTGGCAGGAGCGGCAATTGCGTCTGCAATTTCCACTGGCGCCCAACATCAATCATCAGGCCAGCATGTTTGGCGGCAGTATGTACTGCGCGGCGGTGCTGGCCGGCTGGGGCTGGCTGCACCTGGCCCTGCTTGAGGAAGGCATCGACACCACCCACATCGTGGTGCAGTCGGGGCAGATTGATTACCCGCGACCCATCGTGCATGAGCAGATCATTGCCCTCTGTGATGCGCCGGAAGAACGGATTTGGCAGCGTTTTCTTGCTACCTATCGCAAGCATGGCAAGGCCCGCCTGCAGCTAGTCAGTCGTGTACTGACTGAAGAAGACGAGGATGGTGCGGTGTTGACTGGGCAGTTTGTATTGCACAGTTGATGGTTTTCTCTTTGCAGTCGGATACAACCAATGTGGCTTGCTCATCCGGCAGGATTACGTAAAGCCGCCGTGAATACAT
>CAZKTB010000345.1:0-1159 GCA_964555485.1 uncultured Thiopseudomonas sp.
ACCGGCGTCAGCAGCACGGCCGCCGCCGAGTTGCTCATCAGCTCGCCAAACAGCAGCGCCATCAGGTAAACCACCGCCAGCACCACATGCGGGCCCATATCGCTGACCAGCCCCACCGTGTGCTGCACAATGAATTCCGCCGCGCCGCTGCTGTTCATGGCAATACCCCGCGGCAACAGGCCGGCCATCATGATCACAATCGACCAGTCGGTGGAGTCATAGACATCATCGGCCTGAACGCAGCCGGCCAGCACCATGGCGGCCGCGCCGGTCATGGCGGTAATGGCAATCGGCAGCCAGCCGATGGCAGCCACGCCGACCACCAGCACCATCACCAGCAAGGCAAAGGGCGCGCGCCAGCCCGGCTGCTCGCTGCTCTGGCGCTGCGACAGCACCAGCACGCTCTTGTCCTTGCGCAGGCTGGCCATGTCCTTCTCGGGCAACGCCATCAGCAGAATGTCACCCACCTGCAAGCGCAGGTTGTTGAGCTTTTCGCGAATCACCTGCCCGCGCCTTTGCACACCCAGCACCGAAGAGTTGTAGCGCCAGCCACGATTCAGCGCCGCCAGCATGCGACCGGCCATGCGTGACTGCGGCGCAATCATCACCTCGGCAACCACAGTCTTGCCGGCCTTCTTGCTCTTGATCTGGAAATCGATCTGGCTGTTGAATTCCAGCTTGTGGTCATCCTTGAGCCGTTCCAGATCAGGCCAGGTACCACGAATCAGCAACACGTCGCCGGCCTGCAACTGTTCGGAACGGGGCGACCAGTACTTCTCGCCATCGCGCAGCAGCTCCAGCACATACACGGCATATTCCTTGCCAAGGTGCGCCTGCTCCACACTGGTGCCCAGCAGGCTTGAGCCTTCGGTCACCTTCAGCTCCGTGATGTAGTGGCCAAAGTCATAGAGGTTGTCCAGATCGGAACTACGCACCTCGGGCAGCAGCCAGCGGCCCAGCGTCAGCAGGTACAGACTACCGACACCAAAGCAGATGGCGCCCAGTGGCAAGAACTGGAACATGCTGAAACCCGGATGGCCAAGGTCGCGCGCCACCGAGTTGACGATCAGGTTGGTCGAGGTACCTATCAGCGTGCAGACGCCGACCATCTGCGACACATAGGACAGCGGAATCAGCGCCTTGGACGGCGCCAGGCCGA
>CAZKTB010000346.1:0-1143 GCA_964555485.1 uncultured Thiopseudomonas sp.
TGATGATGCCACTGAGCTTTGCCGGCCTGATCAGCGGCATGCAGACACTGGTCGCCACGCCACCAAACATGGTGATCCACAGTGAGCTGGTACGCCATGGTCACGCCGGTTTCAGCTTTCTTGCCTTCACCCCCATTGGCCTGGTGGTACTGGTGCTGGGCGTCGGCTATATGCTGCTGGCCCGCAAGTGGCTGGGCAACGACGCCGCCTGCAATGAGCCGCGTGAATCGCGCCACCGGATCCAGGACCTGGTGCAGGAATACCGCCTTGACGGACGTGAGCGCCGGCTGCGGGTAAAGGCCAATTCCATCCTCACCGGCCAAACCCTGGACGAGCTGCAGCTACGCAAGCAATACGGCATCAACGTGATTGCCGTGGAGCGCCAGCAGCGCTTTCGCCGTGGCCTGCTCAGCGCCACCGGCAGCACCGAGATACGTGCCGGCGATATCCTGCTGGCCAACCTGGTCAGCCCGACCATCGACCTGCTGACGTCCTATTACGAGCTGGGCGTGGACGTCATAGATACCGAGACCAGTTACTTTGACGATCACAGCCGCTCACTGGGTCTGGCCGAAGTGATGCTGCCACCGGACTCCAGCCTGATCGACAAGACCATCCAGGAGCTGGGTTCCCGCTCGCGGCGCAAGCTGAACGTGATCGGTTTGCGACGCAACCGCAAAGCACTGGACGGTCTGCTGGTTGACGAGGTACTAAAAGCCGGTGATACCCTGCTGGTTGCCGGCGACTGGAAACACATTCACCGCCTGCAGGGCTACACTAGGGACTTTCTGGTACTGGCCCTGCCTGCCGAGGTTGATCAGGGCGCACCGGCACTGGTCAAGGCACCCCATGCACTGTTCAGCCTCGCCGTGATGGTGGCGTTGATGGTAACCGGCGTGGTGCCCAACGTCATCGCCGCTCTGATTGCCTGCCTGTTGATGGGTGCGTTCCGCTGCATCAACATGGATTCGGCCTACAAGTCGATTCACTGGCAGAGCATCATACTGATCGTCGGTATGCTGCCCTTTGCCACTGCACTGCAGAAGACCGGCGGCATCGACCTTGCGGTACAGGCCCTGATGGGTGTCTTTGGCGATGCCGGCCCGCGGATGATTCTGGCCACGCTGTTCGTTGCCACCGCAG
>CAZKTB010000347.1:0-1122 GCA_964555485.1 uncultured Thiopseudomonas sp.
AACTCCATGCCTTCTATAAATGATTTTGTTACAGCTTTAAATGTTGATCCTGTTCCCTTTGTAGAAAGTTCTGGCTCAACACTTCTTAGCAAAAGAAGTAAAAACTTAGAGCTCATACCATGCAAAGGGTGTAATGCTGCTAGACCTCTTCCGATACAGCTTCTAGTTCGAGCTAAGTTTGTTGGCCCGACAGGTGCTCTAACAGAAAGTAAAACAGAGCCTTCTTCTGCAATTTTTACAGGTTTAGAGCAAAACTTATTTATTGTCGGATAAATTTCTCCAAACTCAGTTTTTCCTTGAAAAAAAGGTAAACCAATTCTGTCATTATTGTAAGTCGCCGAAGATGGAGACTGTCCCATCTCTATCCTGGCTATTTCCGGTAGCTTTTTAACGCTCCACCCTTGAGGAATATGATTATCTTTCGTATTCCATATTCTACTCACGCCACCAACTCCCTATTCATCTCGCCAATCACCCAATCCATCCTGTCTCCAAACAGCTGATACATGCGCCCCAATCCGCCCTGGGCATCAAAGGGTGCCATATCCAGATCATCCCGCTCAAAGTGTGTCGAACTGGCAATGTGATCACGAATCAAGCGCAGCCAGGCCATTTGCTCTTCATTGAATTTGTCGCCTGCCCCTTCGTGATGGCCAAACACCCAGCTTTTAAAATTGCGCTGCACCACGGCATTAAAGGTGGTGATGCTTGCGTCAATACCGCAGACACGCCGCACCAATGCCACCAGTGCGGTCAGCTCTGTTAGCGGGTCTGTGCCTTTGTAGCCGTCCAGATGCGCATAGGCTTGCCACACCCGCAGCGGTGCCAGCTTGGGCCTGTCCTGTTTGATCTGCTCAAGCAGGTTTTTGATTTGTGCAAAAGTAATTTCGCTGCGCCGTGCCGGGGTATGAAAGTAAATGCTGAGCGCATCCACTGTGTCGGCATGTTCGGCCAGGTAGTCGGCAAACTCTTGTGTCAGTGCTTTGGCATTATCTGTGGTGTCGCCGGCCCATTCTGCTTTGATGAGCTCATCCAGGTCTTCATGCACCACGATTTGTTCTTTGTCGCAACGAATGCTATCAATCAGCTCTATCAGTTCACCGTTCAGCACATTGGCGACCT
>CAZKTB010000348.1:0-1114 GCA_964555485.1 uncultured Thiopseudomonas sp.
CAGGGTGCTGGGTTGCCACATGGTTGGCCCCGACGCAGGCGAACTGATCCAGGGGCTGGCCGTAGCCCTGAAAGCCGGTGCCACCAAGGCGGTGTTTGATGACACCATCGGCATTCACCCGACGGCAGCGGAAGAGTTTGTCACCATGCGTACACCGGCACGCTAGCAAAACATCCGGGTTGCCCGGCTTTGGCCGGGCGGCCTGCTTAATGGTGCGAGTGTTCAGCTCCAGTGCCCGCATCCATGCTTCTGACCTCCGCTTGCAGCTCGACAGTACCGCTTGTTGCAAATTCGAGACGGACAGGGAAGTGCATGCCTTCACGCAGAGGCTCACGCAGGCCGATCAGCATGATGTGGTAACTGCCCGGTGTCAGCTCCAGCGTGCCGCCAGCGGGCACTTCGATGCGTTCGACCTGACGCATTTTCATCAGGCCGTTCTCATGCACATGGGTATGCAGCTCCACCGTATCTGCAATATCGGCATGGGCAGCTAGCAGGTGGTCCTTTTCACCCTGGTTACGAATGCTGACAAAAAGTGCACCTGTATGGGCTGTAGGTGGCAATGCACGAGACCAGGGCGTGGTGATACCCAGATTGCCCAGCGTAGCGGCATAAATGCCTTTGGCTGCTTCGGCTGAATGCACCTCTGTGGCTGCTGCCTGGGTGGACGGCAAGGCGCAGGCCAGTGCTGCGGCAAGAAGCCAGGTTTTGATTGGGGTTGTTTTCATCTGTTCTTGCTCCGGCAAAGTTACAAACGGGCAGCCTAACAAGAAAGATGCAAAGGAAGGAGACAACATATTGCGTTCAATTGCCGCAGGTATCCATACAGACAATTTAACATAATATTCATTATGGCTTTCTTGAGTTGTGAGGTTCAAGGCAAGCCAGTTTAGCAAAACAGCCCCTTATTCTGTTTCTTTTGGTTCATGCTGGCTTTCCTACGTCGCACGCTCCCACGGAAAACCAGCACGAACCAAAGCCAAACCCTTAAGAAGCACGCTTTTCAGAAGCAACCAAAGGAAGCGGCAATCCTGCCAAGGTAAAGCTAATATCACCGTATTTATTGTCGTAGCTGATCGTAACGGGCATGAAAACTTTTGCGCCTACATGCTGG
>CAZKTB010000349.1:0-1084 GCA_964555485.1 uncultured Thiopseudomonas sp.
TGTCCGCCTGGAAATCCTGGGTCGTCAGCGTGAGCTGGAGCACCTGAGCGAAGAATTCATCCAAATGCGTGCCAAAATGAGGCATAATCACGGCACCCGCAACACCCGGGGTGGCCTGGCAGACGAAGCATTCACCGCTGCCTGTCAGTTTGACCTGAAACAGGACGCCGGTGGTATTGTTGACATCGAGTTTATGGTGCAATATGCCGCTCTGGCGTGGTCCTGGCGTTATCCGCAACTGGTTACCTATACCGACAACATCCGCATCCTGGATGCCCTCGGCGAAGTCAGCCTGATCAGCATGGACGACATGCATCTGCTGCAAGAGGCTTACAAGGCCTATCGTGCCGCAGCCCACCGGTTTGCCCTGCAAAAGCAGCCGGCAGTGGTAGATGGCGAACAATTTCACAGCGAACGCCGCTACGTCATGGACATATGGCGGGCGCTGAATCTCAGTTACACCCCGGAACAGGGCGCAACCTCTGTTCAGGGCATGATTTGATTCTTTATTTCAGGAGCTACACAAAATGTCGATGGCTGATCGTGACGGTCTAATCTGGTATGACGGTGAAATG
This sequence comes from uncultured Thiopseudomonas sp., assembly GCA_964555485.1. Taxonomy (GTDB): domain Bacteria; phylum Pseudomonadota; class Gammaproteobacteria; order Pseudomonadales; family Pseudomonadaceae; genus Thiopseudomonas. The sequence continues at coordinate 576 of CAZKTB010000349.1, forward strand.
GTTGAGTGGCGCAACGCAACCACCCACGTCCTGACCCACTCCCTGCACTACGGCATGGGCGTCTTCGAGGGCGTACGTGCTTACGAAACCCCACAGGGCACCGCGATTTTCCGCTTGCAGGAACACACCGACCGCCTGTTCGAATCCGCCCATATCATGGGCATGAAGATTCCTTACAGCCGTGACGAAATCAACGCGGCCACCATTGCCGCCGTGCGTGACAACAACCTGGACAGCGCCTATATCCGTCCGCTGGCCTTCTACGGCTCCGAGGGCATGGGCATCCGTGCCGACAACCTACGTGTGCACGTCATTGTTGCCGCCTGGCATTGGGGTGCCTACATGGGCGAGGAAGCACTGAAAACTGGTATCCGCATTCGCACCAGCTCCTTCACCCGTCACCACGTCAACATCACCATGACCCGCGCCAAGTGCAGCGCCGCCTACGTCAACTCGATGCTGGCCCTGCAGGAAGCGGTTTCTGCCGGTGCCGACGAGGCCCTGCTGCT
>CAZKTB010000350.1:0-1060 GCA_964555485.1 uncultured Thiopseudomonas sp.
GAACTGTACCCATGACGGTTACGCCAATATTCAGCGGCCCTCTGGTGGTATCACCACCCACCAGCGGAATCCCGCTCTGCTGCGCCATCGCCTGCAAACCGCGCGACAGCTCACGCAACCAGTCAACATCAGCCCGTGGTAGGCTCAAAGCCAGGGTGAAGGCCAGTGGTTTTGCGCCCATGGCCGCCAGATCGCTGACCGCCACTGCCAGCGCGCGCTGACCCAGCAAGAAACCATCAGCCCCGGCAGGAAAATGCACGCCTTCCAGCAGACTGTCGGTAGAAACTGCCAGCTGCTCGCCGGCAGCAACCTGCAACAATGCGCAGTCATCACCAATCGAGCGCACCACGGCTCCGCCCGGTCTGGCGTAATCCACTTCACGGAACACCTGCCGGATCAGCTCAAACTCATGCATGGCGACTCCTGGAGGTTCCGGGACTCTGGAAGAAATGAGGCATCAGATTGCAGGCCGTGGTCACCGCAAACACAGCATCCACAGCCAGCAACTCTAGTCAGCCCTTTTTGAACGCGCTGATTTCCGCGCTGCGCAAGCGGTTGGCCAGCTTGTCCAGCACGCCGTTGACGTACTTGTGGCCCTCGTTGAGCACCACGCGATAAGGCACGTCGATACGCTGGCTGAACTCCCAGGCGGCCAGGCGCAGAATGGCCAGCTCCACCGGGTCCAGATCGCTGACATTGCGGTCCAGATATTCGGCAAACAGCTCGTCCAGCTCGGTTACCTGGTGGGCGATGGCGCGCAGGCCTTCACTGAAGTACTCGCCATCAACGCCGGAAAAGTCGTTATCAACCTGGAACTGGGCCTCGATGTCGTTCAGGTTCTGTTTGGCGATCTGCCACTGGTATACGGCCTGCATCAGCAGAGTCCGCGCCACGCGGCGCTTGGCAATTCTGCCCTTGGCGCGTGGCGGCGGGTTATCACCGTAGTCGTCGTTGTTCAGACTCACTTGGCCTCCAGCTGCGCCAGCAGACTTACCATTTCCAGCGCGGACAGGGCTGCTTCGCCACCCTTGTTGCCGGCCTTGGTGCCGGAACGCTCGAT
>CAZKTB010000351.1:0-1051 GCA_964555485.1 uncultured Thiopseudomonas sp.
GAAGGAAGAGAAGGAATACATCGACTCCATCAAGGATTACATCCACTGGCTGGGCTTCGACTGGGACGGCCCGGTACGCTACGCCTCCGACTACTTTGAGCAGCTCTATGAGTGGGCCATCCACCTGATCGAGACCGGCAAGGCATTCGTTTGTGACCTGAGCCCGGAAGAGGGCCGCGAATACCGCGGCAGCCTGACCGAGCCGGGCAAGAACAGTCCCTACCGCGAGCGCAGCGTTGAAGAGAACCTTGACCTGTTCAAGCGCATGCGTGCTGGCGAGTTTGCCGAAGGCGAGCGCTCGCTGCGTGCGAAGATCGACATGACTTCGCCCAACATGAACATGCGCGACCCGGTGCTGTACCGCATCCGTCATGCCGAACACCACCAGACCGGCGACAAGTGGTGCATCTACCCAAGCTACGACTTCACCCATGGCCAGTCCGACGCCATCGAACTGATCACCCACTCCATGTGCACCCTGGAGTTTGAGGACCACCGCCCGCTGTACGAGTGGTTCCTGGAGCATCTGCCGGTGCCGGCCAAGCCGCGCCAGTACGAATTTGCCCGCCTCAACCTGAACTACACCATTACCAGCAAGCGCAAGCTCAAGCAGCTGGTGGACGAGAACCACGTGTCCGGCTGGGATGACCCGCGCATGTCCACCATCAGCGGTTTCCGCCGCCGTGGCTACACGCCTGCATCCATCCGCAACTTCTGCGACATGATCGGCGTTAATCGTGCCGGCGGCATCGTCGATATGAGCATGCTGGAGTTCTGCATCCGCGAAGATCTGGACGCCAATGCCAGCCGCGCCATGTGCGTGCTGAACCCGATCAAGGTGGTCATCACCAACTACCCCGAAGGCCAGACCGAGCAGCTGGAGCTGCCGCGTCACCCGAAAACCGACATGGGCACCCGCACACTGCCGTTCTCCCGCGAGATCTACATCGACGCCAGCGACTACGAAGAAGTACCGCCCAAGGGCTACCGCCGCCTGTCTCCAGGTGTTGAAGTACGCCTGCGCGGCAGCTACGTGATCCGTGCCGACGAG
>CAZKTB010000352.1:0-1046 GCA_964555485.1 uncultured Thiopseudomonas sp.
CGGATAAACACCAGGATCATTGCGTACCTCTTCGTCCATCAGCTCGTCGGCGTGCTTGTTGGGGTTGGCGTAGCCCACATAGTCGCTGATGTCGGCAATCACCGCCGGCTCCAGCAGGTAGTTGATGAAAGCGTGGGCTTCATCCACGTTGCCGGCGTCGGCCGGGATGGCCAGTACGTCAAACCACAGGTTGCCACCCTCTTTCGGGATGCTGTAGGCGATGTTGACGCCGTTCTCAGCTTCATCGGCACGGTCGGCGGCCTGCAGCACGTCACCGGAGAAACCGGCTGCCACACAGATGTCGCCGTTGGCCAGGTCGGTCACGTACTTGGACGAGTGGAAATAGGTCACGTAAGGACGGATCTTGTTCAGCTTTTCCACTGCAGCATCGTAGTCGGCAGCCTTGGTGGAGTTGGGATCCAGACCCATGTAGTTGAGCACGGCTGGCAGCATTTCATCCGCGGCATCCAGGAAGGCCACACCACAGGTGCTCAGCTTTTCCATGTATTCGGGTTCGAACAGCACGGCCCAGGAGTCGATGCTGTCAACGCCCAGCACTTCCTTCACCTTGTCGACGTTGTAGCCGATGCCGTTGGTACCCCACAGGTAAGGCACGGCGTACTGGTTGCCCGGATCGTTGACGGCGATTTGCTCCATCAGGTGCTCTTCCAGGTTGCTCCAGTTGGGCAGCTTGCTGCGGTCCAGTTTCTGGAACACGCCGGCCTGCACCTGGCGCGCCAGGAAGTGATCCGACGGCACCACCACGTCATAACCGCTACGGCCAGCCAGCAGCTTGCCTTCCAGGGTTTCGTTGGAGTCGAATACGTCATAGACCACACGGATGCCGTGTTTTTCCTTGAAGTCATCCAGCGTGGTTTCGCTGATGTAGTCGGACCAGTTGTACACGTGCACGCTGGAAGCATGCGCGGTACCGCCAATGGAAAGACTCAGGGCTGCACCCAGCAGCAGGGATGGAGTGATTTTGCTCAACAGTACGTCCTCACAAGTTTATTTGGTGGGTCACCTCGGACCAGTTACAAAGCCAC
>CAZKTB010000353.1:0-1045 GCA_964555485.1 uncultured Thiopseudomonas sp.
TGAATGAACTGGATGCACAAATACCGGCCGACAGCTGGCTGATCGGCTGGTCGCTGGGCGGCATGCTGGCCACTGCACTGGCACACCGGCGTGGCAACAGCTGCCCGGGGCTGATCACGCTGGCCAGCAATGCCTGCTTCGTTGCCCGTGACGACTGGCCTCATGCCATGCCGGAAAGGGAGTTCAAAAACTTCAGCCGCCTCGTTGCCCGTGACTGGACCAGTACCCTCAAAGGTTTCCAGCAGCTGTGTCTGCATGGCAGCGAAACGCAGACTGTGCCGGCAGAGATGTCGGCCAGCGTCTCTGCTGATGTCGAAGCCAGCCTGTCCTGGCTGGCGCAGCTGGACAACCGTGCCGCCATTGCCGAGCTGCAATGCCGGCAGCTGCATGTACTGGCCACTGCTGATGCACTGGTACCTGCAAGCGTGGCGCAGGATCTGCAGCAGTTGAACCCCGGGGTGCAGGTACACAGCTGGCCGGGCAGCCATGCCTTTGTCCTTGTGGACCACAGCGAACTGGCGACCGTAGTGGATGCTTTCATGAGAGCGGATGTGGCAAATGACTGAACCCTGCATAAATCCGGTCGCCCGGGCATTTTCGGCGGCCGCGCACAGCTATGACAGCGAAGCGGCCCTGCAGCGAGAGGTCGGCCATCAGTTGCTGAAGCAATTGCACCCCATGCAAGGGGTCGGCGGCTGGCTGGATCTGGGTTGTGGCACCGGTTACTTCTGTCAGCAGTTGCAACAACGCTTTCCCGATGCACAGGGTACCGGTCTGGATATTGCCCCGGGCATGCTGCAGCAGGCCCGTGCCCTGCGACCCGGCCCTGATTATCTTTGTGGTGACGCTGCAGCCGTACCGTTGGCAGAGCAAAGCCTTGATCTGGTGTTCAGCAGCCTGGCATTGCAATGGTGCGAGGACTTTGCCGCAGTACTGGATGAGGCCGAAAGGATTTTACGACCCGGCGGAGTGCTGGCGTTCACCAGCCTGGCCAGCGGTACACTGCACGAGCTGGAGCAGAGCTGGCAGGCAGCCGGCAGCTGCG
>CAZKTB010000354.1:0-1033 GCA_964555485.1 uncultured Thiopseudomonas sp.
GGTTTTTCTGTAGACATAATTCACTCAAAATATTGCAAATCAAATCGAAACTGCTTAGTATCGAAACTCTACAGTTTCATAGCGATAAAGCAAGAAAATCTTTGAACCTCTTCCTGCCCGGTCGCTCTCACACCCAGTTTCCTTTTCGGTAATGCAATGTTTTTAAAATCATCCGGGCCGCTTCTTGCGTGCACTCTTTTCACTGGCGCAATTCTGTTGAGTGCCGCTCCGGCCTGGGCGCAAAAATATGCTGTGTATTCAGCCGATACGCAGCCAACATCAGGCGCTGACGGCTCGTCCAACTATGGTTTGCTGGTACTGGGTGCGGGCATTGCGCCGCACCATATGGGTACCAACAATTATACCTCCATCCCCTTTTTGGCCGGCAGCTACCGCAGTGGTAACCGCCGCTATACCTCGCGCGGTCTGGGGGTGGATATCAACCTGAACGCCGAACAGCGGTTTTCCTATGGCCCGATCATTCACTGGCGCCCGAAGGTAAAACACTCACACTCCAAAGGCCGTGCCAAACAGCTAAGCAACATCAAGGGTACTCCGGAACTGGGCGGTTTCATCGGTTACCAGCTTCGTGGCGACAGCCATAGTCAGGGCCGCATTAACCTGCAGCTTGCCGGCATGCACGACATGGGTGATGCCCATAAAGGCTTTTTACTGACCGGGCGTGTTGATTATGCGGTGCTGCGCAGTCATCCCCTGAATATTGATGCACGGCTGGAAACCAGCTGGGCCAGCAGTGACTTTCAGCAAACCTATTTTGGTGTCAAGACGTCTGAATCCCGTCGCAGCGGGCTCAAGAGGTATAGACCCGGCTCCGGCTTTCGTGATGTGACTGCGGGGCTGACGCTCAGTCATCAGATTACTCCTTCGTTTGGGGTTTTGACCCAGGCGAGCCTCACCCGTCTGGTCGGACCCACCGCAGACAGCCCGATAGTGGGTGAGGCATCCAAAACCACTGCCCTGATGGGTGTTGCCGCCACCTGGAATTTCTAGTGGCCAGCACCGGGACAGTTCA
>CAZKTB010000355.1:0-1030 GCA_964555485.1 uncultured Thiopseudomonas sp.
GAGTCGGTGATTGAGCCGCACTATCCCAAGACAGACGGCAAGCAAGGCCGCCCAGCCATGGGGCTTTCCCGTATGTTGCGCATGTACATCTTGCAGCAGGTGATGGGGTTTTCTGATGAAGGCACCGAAGATGCCGTCTACGACAGCTCGGCAATTCAATTGTTTTTGGGCATCGACCTTGGACGTGATGCCGTGCCGGATGCAACCACGCTGTTGCGCTTTCGCCGCTTGCTGGAAGCCCATGACCTGACCCAGCAAATCTTTGCTGCGGTCAATTACCAACTGGCCACCAAAGGCTTGTACCTCAAGGAGGGCACTGTGGTGGATGCTACGATTATTGCTGCACCGCCGTCCACCAAGAACAAGAGCAAAAGTCGTGACCCGGAAATGCGCCAGACCAAGAAGGGCAACCAGTATTACTTTGGCATGAAAGCCCATATCGGCGTTGATGCGGCCAGCGGGCTGGTGCATACGTTGGTTACCACGTCCGCCAATGTTCATGATGTCACTCAGGCGCATGCCTTGCTACATGGTAAGGAGCAGCAGGTGTATGGTGACTCGGGTTATTTGGGGGCTGAGAAGCGGAAAGAAAACAAAGATAAGGACGTGGAGTGGGTCATTGCCATGCGCCACGGCCAACGTCGCAAACTGCGTGATAGCGAAACAGAGGAAGGCCGACTGGCGGACAAAATCGAGCAGCTAAAAAGCCAGATTCGCGCCAAGGTCGAGCATCCGTTTTACTGGCTCAAAGTGCACTTTGGTCACCGCAAGGTTCGCTACCGTGGTCTGGCGAAAAACACTGCTCAACTGTATAGCCTATTTGCGCTGGCGAACCTGTTTTTGTCGAGGCGATGTATGCCGCTGGCGGGATAAATCCGCCTAAAAACCGGGATGCTGCCCGGAAAAGCAGCAAAACGGGTAAAACCGTAAATAAAAACTGTATTTTTGGCTCTGGAGCCGAGTTTTCAGAGCTAATTTTTGAAATTACATGAATCCGCTGACTTGAGCGGTTTTATTCAGTGGCTCCTTA
>CAZKTB010000356.1:0-1013 GCA_964555485.1 uncultured Thiopseudomonas sp.
TCGCAAATGGCTCAGTCAGTACCGGTTTTTTAGCCTTTTCACATCTATTGCAGATACAGATTGGCCTGCTGCAGGTGCTGTCGGTCGAGACTGCCAACCAGTGCCGCCAACTGCAACTGGTGCATGATCAGCGCCACCTTGGCGTTGAGCAGATCGATTTGCACCCTGGTGTGCTGATTGTCGGCATCCAGCTTTTCCAGTGTGGTCTTGTCGCCCAGTTCGACGCCCAACCGGGTCGACTCGGCACGCAGACGGCTGGCTTCAAGCGCCTGTTGCAGGGCATCTACCTGCTGGCTACTGACCTGGACCGCATGCCAGGCGCTACGGGTCTGCTGGCGTACCTGCTGGCGCATGGCCTCGGCTTCGGCAATCCGTTGCTCGTGGGTATAGACAGCTTCCTTGCGCTTGGCACTGCGGTAGCCACCGGTGAAGATCGGCACATTGATCTGCACGCCCAGCATCCAGTCATCCGCCTTGTTCAGGGCGGAGCCATAGCGGCCGCTACCGTTCAGCTTTTCATGGGCCAGACGACCGACCAGATCCAGTGTCGGGCTTTTCCAGCTGGAATACTGCGCAATGCTTTCCAGGGCAATATCCGCGCCCTTGTCCTGCATCTGCACGGCAGGATTCAGCTGCACCACATCACTCAGCCATTGCGCCAGACTGTCCAGTTCGGGAGCAGTCATCCCGGCCGCCAGTGGCAAACTCAGTAACTGCCCGGCCGGCTGACCGGTCAGATCGCCATAGGCCGCTTCGGCCAGCTGCTGCTGCATCTGTGCATTGAGCAGCATGGCCTGCAGGCTGCGCGCCTGGGCGGTGGCTTCATGGGTATCGGTGACGGGACGGTCGCCCAGCTCAAAGCGGGTGCGGGTTTCCTGCTCGGCACGCGTGGCCTGCTCGTGCTGCTGTTCCAGCAGTTGAGCAGCCTGGCGGCTGATCAACACATCGAAATAACGCTCGGCAGCCCGCAACATCAGCTGTTGCTGTGCATGCTGCCATTCCAGTTCGGCCAG